>NZ_RJNZ01000001.1:0-300000 GCF_003942865.1 Streptococcus mitis
TGTGATTAAGGTAGATGGTAAGTATTATGTCTATCTTAAGGATGTGGCACATGCTGATAATGTTCGAACAAAAGAAGAAATTACTCGTCAGAAGCAGGAACACAGTAGTAATCACGGAGGTGGATCTAACGATAAAGAGGTAGTCGCTGCCAGAGCTCAAGGCCGCTATACAACGGATGATGGTTATATCTTTAATGCATCTGATATTATAGAAGATACAGGTGATGCCTATATCGTTCCTCATGGCAATCATTTCCACTATATTCCTAAGAGTGACTTGTCTGCCAGTGAACTGGCTGCAGCTCGAGCCTTCCTAGCTGGGAAAGGTAATCAACCAAGCTCGGTTGGGTATCGTCCTTCAACAAATTCTTCTAGCAGTAGCTCATCAGAGACATCGAATAGTAGTTCATATGGACAAACTAATCAAAGAAATGTTGAGGCAAATACCAGAAGATGGACTCCAAATGTTAGTCCACAAGTGGATAATAGCTATCAAGCTAGTCCGAGTGAAGACGTATCCAGTCTCTTGAAACAACTTTATGCTTTACCGCTTAGCCAACGACATGTGGAATCAGATGGGCTTGTCTTTGATCCAGCGCAGATTACAAGAAAAACTGCGAATGGTGTTGCAGTGCCACACGGAGACCATTATCACTTTATCCCTTATTCTCAAATGTCTGATTTAGAACAGAAGATTGCGAGAATGATTTCTGAAAATTATCAAGGAAATCATACTACTGCAGGTGGTAAAGAATTAAATCCAATTCCGACTCCAAGTCTTCCAAATCCAATTCCGACTCCAATCCCTGCTCCAGAGCCTACCCCAATACCAAGTCCACAACCAACTCCAAGCAATCCAATTGATGGAAAATTGGTAAAACAGGCGATTCGAAAGGTGGTTGATGGTTATGTCTTTGAAGAGAATGGAACTTTGCGTTATATCTCTGCCAAGGAACTTTCAGCAGAAACTGTTGCAGCCATTGATGATAAACTTGCTAAACAAGAAAGTTTGTCTCATGAGTTAGGAGCTAAGAAAACCAATCTGGCATCTGGTGATCAAAAATTTTACAACAAAGTTTATGATTTACTAGCAACAGTTCACCAAGATTTGATTTCCAATAAAGGGCGCCAAGCTGATTTTGACGCTTTTGATAGACTATTGGAACGTCTCAACGATGAGTCAAGTGATAAAGTCAAGTTAGTGGATGATATCCTTGCTTTTCTAGCGCCGATTCGTCATCCAGAACGTTTAGGAAAACCAAATGCACAAATAGCTTACACAGATGATGAGATTCAAGTAGCCAAGTTGGCAGGCAAGTATACAACAGAAGATGGCTATATCTTTGATCCTCGTGATATAACCAGTGATGAGGGGGATGCCTATGTAACTCCGCATATGAGCCACAGTCATTGGATTAAGAAAGAAAGTTTGTCTGAAGCTGAAAGAGCAGCAGGTCAAGCTTATGCTAAAGAGAAAGGTTTGACTCCTCCTTCAACAAATCATCAAAGTTCAGGAAATACTGAGGCTAAGGGAGCAGAAGCGATTTACAATCGAGTAAAAGCAGCTAAGAAGGTGCCACTTGATCGTATGCCTTACAATCTCCAACATACTGTGGAAGTTAAAAATGGAAGTTTGATTATACCTCATTATGACCATTACCATAACATCAAATTTGAGTGGTTTGACGAAGGACTTTATGAGGCACCTAAGGGGTATAGTTTAGAAGAGCTATTTGAAACTGTGAAGTATTATGTCGAACATCCAAACGAACGTCCGCATTCAGATAGTGGTTGGGGCAATGCGAGCGACCATGTTCAAAGAAACCACAATAGTCAAGCTGCTAACAATCAAACAGAGAAACCAACAGAGGAGAAACCTCAGACAGAAAAAATTGAGGAGGAAAAACCTCGCGAAGAAAAACCGAAAAATGAGAAAGCAGAATCTCCAAAACCAAAAGAACCAGAGGAATCAGAAGAAGAATCACCATCGGAACCAGAGGAACATCAGGTTGAAACTGAAAAGGTTGAAGAAAAACTGAGAGAGGCGGAAGAGTTACTTAAAAAGATTAAGGATCCAATTCTTAAGTCCAATGCCAACGAAACTCTCACAGGATTAAAAAATAATCTGTTATTTGGTTCTCAGGACAACAATACTATTATGGCAGAAGCTGAAAAGCTATTAGTCTTGTTAAAGGAGAGTAAGTAACTATACAACTATTATAGAAGATAAAAAGGGAGCAGAATATGGATTCTGTTCTCTTTTTTATGAAATTGTGTAAAAATTCTTGACATATTTTCTAAATAAAGATAAACTATTTACTAGTTAATTAAATGGTTAAACACTAGTTAAGGAGTTATAGTGAAAAAGAGGACGATTTTAGTATTGATGACCAGTGTATTGACTCTGGTATTAGCTGCTTGTGGCCAAAAGGAAAGCCAGTCAGGTAAAGGGATGAAAATTGTGACCAGTTTTTATCCTATCTATGCCATGGTCAAGGAAGTATCTGGTGACTTGAATGATGTTCGAATGATTCAGTCAAGTAGCGGAATTCACTCCTTTGAACCTTCAGCAAATGATATCGCAGCCATCTATGATGCAGATGTCTTTGTTTACCATTCGCATACGCTCGAATCTTGGGCAGGAAGTCTGGATCCCAATCTTAAAAAATCCAAAGTTAAGGTTTTAGAGGCTTCAGAAGGAATGACCTTGGACCGAGTCCCTGGTCTAGAAGATGTGGAATCAGGTGATGGAGTTGATGAAAAAACGCTTTATGACCCTCATACTTGGCTAGATCCTGAAAAAGCTGGCGAAGAAGCCCAAATTGTTGCTGATAAACTTTCAGAGATTGATAGTGAACACAAAGAAACTTATCAAAAAAATGCGCAAGCCTTTATCAAAAAAGCTCAAGAATTGACTAAAAAATTCCAACCTAAATTCGAAAAAGCGAGTCAGAAAACATTTGTAACACAACATACAGCCTTTTCTTATCTAGCTAAGCGATTTGGACTCAATCAACTTGGAATCGCTGGTATCTCTCCAGAACAAGAACCAAGTCCAAGACAACTAACAGAAATTCAGGAATTCGTTAAAACCTATAAGGTTAAAACGATTTTTACAGAAAGTAATGCTTCTTCGAAAGTAGCTGAAACTCTTGTCAAATCAACAGGTGTGGGGCTAAAAACTCTGAATCCTTTAGAGGCAGACCCACAAAATGACAAGACTTATCTAGAAAACCTAGAAGAAAATATGAGTATTTTAGCAGAAGAATTGAAATGAGGAGATTATGAAAATAAATAAGAAGAAACTTGCTGCTGGTGCAGCTGTTGTCCTTTCTTTAAGTCTTTGTATTTATGCATTGAATCAACATCAGACAGGAGAGAACAAAGATACGAATCGTGTATCTTATGTCGATGGGAAACAAGACACTCCAAAAACAGAGACACAAACACCAGATCAAGTTAGCAAAAAAGAAGATATTCAGGCCGAACAGATTGTTGTGAAAATCACTGATCAAGGTTATGTGACTTCACACGGTGATCATTTCCATTATTATAATGGGAAAGTTCCTTTTGATGCGATTTTCAGTGAAGAACTTTTGATGAAAGATGCCAATTATCAATTGAAAGACGCTGATATTGTCAACGAAGTCAAAGGTGGTTACATTATCAAGGTGGATGGTAAATATTATGTTTACCTTAAGGATGTGGCACATGCGGACAACGTTCGTTCGAAGGACGAAATTGAACGTCAAAAACAAGGACATACTCACGATGCACCAACATCTAATAGTGCAGTGGCGCTTGCTCAATCTCAAGGTCGCTATACTACTGATGATGGCTACATCTTTAATGTATCTGATATTATAGAGGATACTGGTGATGCTTATATCGTCCCTCACGGTGGACATTACCACTACATTCCAAAGAGTTCCTTGTCTGCTAGTGAATTGGCTGCAGCTCAAGCTTACCTCTCTGGAACGAGAAATCAGCCTAGTGTGACTGACTATCGTCCAAGTACAAATGGGAATGGTCAAACTACCAAGCCTATTCAACAGGCTGAAATACCAAGTAATAAATCCGAGAGTCTTCAAAGTCTATTACAGCAGCTTTATGCTCTTCCAAGTACTCAACGATATGCTGAATCGGATGGTTTGACTTTTGACCCTGCTAAGATTTCAAGCAGAACACCGAGTGGTGTAGCGATTCCTCACGGAAATCACTATCATTTCATCCCCTATACAAAGCTTTCTGCATTAGAAGAAAAGATTGCGAGAATGATTCCTCTAACTAGTGACAGTGTGAAACCAACACCATTGGAGAATCCAAGCAAACCAGCAGAAAAACCTAATCAGCAAAACCATCATCATGAGCAAGATGGTGATCATGGAAGTCAGGCTCCTAAGCATGAAGAACATGGACATGACGCTCATCATGATGAAGACCATGATCATGGTTTTGATGCCAATCGTGTCATCAGTGAGGATGATCAAGGTTTTGTCATGTCACACGGTGATCACAATCATTACTTCTTCAAGAAAGATTTGACAGCAGAGCAAATTAAGGCCGCCCAAAATCATCTGAAAAGTAAAACGCCATCAGTACCAAGTCCAGCTCATGATGATCACGATGAAGATACACACGCTCATCACCATGACGAACATGGTCATGATTTTGATGTCAATCGAATTATAAGTGAAGATGCGGCAGGCTTTGTCATGACTCATGGTGACCACAATCATTACTTCTTTAAGAAGGATCTAACACCAGAACAAATCAAGGCGGCGCAGGATCATTTGAGAGGTAAAACGCCAGTAATGCCAAGCCCAACAAATGATGATCAAGATGGCGATGAGCATGACCACCATCATGGTGAAGACCATGATCATGCTTTTGATGCCAATCGTGTTATCAGTGAGGATGATCAAGGCTTTGTCATGTCACACGGTGATCATAATCATTACTTCTTTAAGAAGGACTTGACAGCAGAGCAAATTAAGGCAGCACAAGACCATTTGAAAGAGGCAAATACAGCAACACCAAATCCAGCTCATGATGACGATCACGATGAAGATCATCATGGACACCATCATGATGAAGACCACGATCATGGTTTTGATGCCGATCGTGTCATCAGTGAGGATGAACAAGGCTTTGTCATGTCACACGGTGATCATAATCATTACTTCTTTAAGAAAGATTTGACAGCAGAGCAAATTAAGGCAGCTCAGGATCATTTGAAAGGTGCAAGTCCAGCAACACCAAGCCCATCCAATGATGAGCACGATGGCGATGATCATGACCACCATCATGATGAAGACCATGATCATGGTTTTGATGCCGATCGTGTCATCAGTGAGGATGATCAAGGCTTTGTCATGTCACACGGTGATCATAATCATTACTTCTTCAAGAAAGATTTGACAGCAGAGCAAATTAAGGCTGCACAAGACCATTTGAAAACACATCATGATGCGGAGCCTGTAAAACCTCTTGCTAAAACGGTAGAGTCTTTCTCAAGAGATGCTAGCGATGAAGAAAAGATTGCTTATATTTCTAAAACATACGGAGTTCCACTTGAAGCGATTAGAATTTCAAACGGATTCTTTGTCTTTGGAAATCCAGACCAAGCTTATGATCCAACTCATATCCATCCCTATGCTGTTCGTAAGGAACACGTTCGACTTCCACTCCAGACTGGCAATCCAGAACTTGATTTCCTAAACGAACTCTACACGACTGCTTTGAGAGATGGCGTGTCTCCGTATAGCTTACAGGTAGAAAATGGTAGTTTTGTGATTCCTCATGGCGACCATAATCACTACATCAAGGTTCAAACTAAGGGATATGAAGTGGCTTTGAAAAACAAGATTCCAGCCCTGCAATCCAATTATCAACCTGGAGCTTTTGATGAGAAGGCAGTCTTGGCAAAAGTAGATCAACTTCTAGCTGATAGCAGAAGTATCTACAAAGACAAGCCTATCGAACAAAGACAAATTGAGTTAGCCTTAGGTCAGTTTACTGAAAACATGAAGAAACTGGCAACTAACTCTACAGCAGGTTATCTTGCGACACTTGATCTTTTTGATAAGCAATATATCCATATTGATGAAAGTGTCAAACCTGTTGTAACCAGTGCTCTAGATAAGAAATATCAGGCCTTGATTGATAAAATCAATACACTGGATACAGACTCTTATGGACTTCCTAAGAAAGATCTTCTTGTTCGACTTCAAGAAGCTAAATTGGCAAAAGATGAGGCTGGTTTAGCAGCGGTTGAATCACAACTTCAAGCTCTTCAAGACTTTAATGATCGAACAGGTGTTACAACTGTAGAATACATCAAGTTTTTCTACGAACACGTAAATGACGGTCGTTTGAATGATGAACTTCGAAACAAAGTGGCTCAGTTGACTTGGACCCTGTATCAATCTCAATCCTTCCTAAAGGCAGCAGAATTGAACAAATTATTCCCAAGCATCTATCAGGCAAAACAAGAAGTGGAAGAAGCTTTGAAAGCTCAACCAACTACTGCTAAATCGACTCAGACAGTTCTAGATACTGAAAAAGTTGATAATCAAACTGCCAAGACAGCTATTTATGGCTTCTTGAAAGAATTGTACGGAGACTTTATGCCTGAAGAACATGTCAATCATGTTAGCAAGGAAGAAGTAGAAAGTCTTTTGAGCAAGGCAAATCAACTCTTGGAACAAATCCAAGAAGAAGGAATCAGACAATCCTTAGCAGAAGAAGTAGAAAATCTCAAAGTTGCTACAAACAAGGCTGATGCAGACTTGGATGAAGTAAATAGTCAGGTAAAAGATGTCTTGACTCGTATCGCTAGCGCCCTTCAACAAGAAAAGGATAATGCTGAGCAAGATCCTCAGACACTTGTACTCTATCAAAAACTTTACGATATTCTTATGTCGCTTCACGCTTACTTAGAAAACAATAAGGGTTCTGATGCCGACTTTGATAAGGTGGATGCTCTACTAGATCAACTTTCTGCTAAGAGTAAAGATAAGGCTGCTTTACTTGAATTGACAAAAGCTATTCTGGTCTTGAATCAAGAAATCAAGTCTAAATCAAGAGCAAGTGAAGAAGCAACTCCAGCAACAAAAGCTGAATCGAATGCTGATAGCACAAGTGCAGAGAATCAACCAATTGCAAGTACAGCAACCGAAGCACCAGTAGCATCTGAATCTAACAGTGAAACTGCTAGCGACGAAAGCAAACCAAGCAACACAACAGATTCTAAACCTGCTGAATCAACTTCAGAAAAGGAAACAACAGAATCTACAACAAGTACTGGAAATCAAGAAAAACCAGCATAATAAAAAGAAAGGCGAAGTAGCTGAGCTACCTCGTCTTTTTAGTCTTTATAAGCTACGATACCAATAATGGTATCAACTGCACGTTCCATTGTCTGAAGGCTGACGTATTCAAAACGTCCGTGCATATTTTCTCCTCCTGCAAAGATATTAGGAGTTGGGATTCCCATAAAGGAAATCTTAGAGCCGTCTGTCCCTCCACGGATTGGTTCGATTATAGGAGTGATACCCAAATCTTCCATAACTGCTTTGGCAATGGTAATTGGAGTCATATCTTTTTCAATGACTTCTTTCATATTGTAGTACTGGTCTGTCAAGTTTAGGGTGACACGGTCGCTACCAAGTTCTTGATTCATCTTATCAGCGATAGACTGCATAGCTGCTTTACGCGCTTCAAAGGCGTCTTTTTCAAAATCACGAATGATGTAGCTTGCACGCGCCTCCTCAACGCTTCCAGCCACATCCATAAGATGATAGAAACCTTGGTAGCCATCAGTTAACTCAGGTCGGTCATTCTTTGGAAGTTGATTGTGAAAATCAATTGCTAGCTGAAGGGCATTGACCATCTGACCTTTGGCGGTACCAGGGTGGACATTGCGTCCTTGGAAATGTAATTCAGCACCAGCTGCTGAGAAAGTCTCGTACTGAAGTTCACCTAGTGGGCCACCATCAACTGTGTAGGCAAAATCCACATCAAAATCTTCTGCATCAAATTTATTGGCACCAACACCAATTTCTTCATCTGGACCAAAGCCAACACGAATCTCACAGTGCTTGATTTCAGGGTGAGCAGTCAGATATTCAATAGCTGTCATAATTTCAGCAATGCCTGACTTGTCATCAGCTCCTAGTAAGGTTGTTCCATCTGTTGTGATGAGCGTTTGTCCTGGATATTTCTCAAGACTCTTAAAGTTAGCTGGATCGAGTTTGAAACCAGAATTTCCAAGTTCAATCACAGCACCATCGTAGTTTTCAATTACCTGTGGATTTACTCCTTCGGCATTAAAGTCAGCAGTATCCATGTGGGAGATGAAGCCAATTTTACGTGTTAAAGATGGATCATTGGCTGGCAAAGTTCCAATAGCAAAACCATTTGGAAGGTAGTAGACGTTTTGTAATCCAACACGTTTCATTTCAGGAATAAGAACATTTGTAGCAAAATCTACCTGACTCTGAGTACTTGGAGTAGTAGTAGAGTGTTCATCAGAGCGCGTGTTGACCTTAACGTAGGTTAGGAATCGGTCCAAGAGATTGGGATAAGTCATAAAAAACTCCTTTTGAATTCATTTTTTCCATTGTATCATAGAAAAGAGAGAAAAACAAAAGACTGAAGTTAGGGAAATTCGCTATGTTGGCGTTTACTTATCAACGAATTAATGATAAAATAAACTTGATAAAAATATCACAAGGAAGCGATTATGAAAAAAGCAATTTTAATGATGACTTTCGGTTCGCCAGAAGAGATTACCTTTGAAGGTGTGGCTGATTTTTTCACACATATTCGTCGTGGAGTGAGACCTCAAGACCACGAAATTCAAACTCTCTATGATAATTATGTACGAATTGGAGGCACGCCTCTGCAAAGAATTACGCGTGAAGAGGTTGCCTTGGTAGAAGCTAGGCTGGGAAATGAATACAGTGTCTATTTTGCCAATAAGTTTTCCAGTCCCTTTATTCCAGATGTGATCGGTCAGATGGAAGCAGACGGCATTGAACAGTGTATCTGCTTGATTTTGGAGCCTCATTATTCTTTCTACTCTGTCATGGGCTATGAGAAATTTTTGGAAAGCAAACAAATTCAATTTTTGGTCATTAAGGACTGGTATCAGGAAGAAGCGCTCTTAAACTATTGGGCAGATGAAATTGCTAAGATTTTAAAAGAAGAAGTAAAGCAGGATAGCTTTAAAGTCATCTTTTCAGCCCACAGTGTTCCCATTTTTGCCTTGGATTTTGGTGACCCATATATTGACCAAATTTTTGAAAATAGCAAGCTAGTCGCTGAAAAACTGGGCTTGAATTCAGAACAATATACCAACACTTGGCAGAGTGAAAGTGATATCGGTATTCCATGGATTAAGCCAGATGTTTTAGAGTATCTCAGAGAACAGAAAGAACATCCAGACCATTATATTTTTGTACCTATTAGTTTTATTAGTGAGCACATTGAAGTCTTGTTTGACAACGATGTGGAATGTTATGACTTGTGTCAGGAATTGGGGGTGAACTATCATCGTCCACCAATGCCAAATACGGATTCACGTTTGATTGATGCCTTGGTTAATACAGTCAGAGCTAATGAACATCAAGAATTTAAGGAATTTCTCCCAGAAGAAGAAACCTTTGATGAGTTAGTTCCTTCAGATGAAACTAAAAATATCTTGGCCGAATCTCAAGATTTACAAATGCCAGAATTTGTAAAAAAATTGATTGAGAAAAAAGGTCGTGAAAATGTTAAGATGCCTTATCTTATTAAGAAAATGCTTGAGAAAGCAGGCAAGTTACCGAAAGAGTAAAGAAAAAAGGATTTAGCTTTGTGCTAGATCCTTTTAATCGATTATTTTTTCTCAAGAAGAGCTTTGATTTCTTGAAGTACTTCCAATTCAGTTGGTCCAGCTGGAGCTTCTTCAACAGTTTCTTCTTTCTTAGTAAGGCTTTGGGCTTTTTCCATAGCTTTAATAACGAAGAAGAGAACAGTACCTACAACAAGGAAGTTAATAATAGCACTCAAGAATTTACCATATGTAACACCATTCCATGCAAGTTCAGCGATGTTTTGTACTTTCGCAGCTTCCAAGGCTGGATTCAATAGAAGTGGAGTGATGATATCGTTAACGAATGAAGTTACGATTGCACCAAAAGCAGAGGCAATGATCACACCGACAGCAAGGTCAACAACATTACCACGAAGCAAAAATGCTTTAAGATCTTTTAACATTTTCATTTTACCTTTCAAAAATTTTTACTCTTCATTATATATTAATTGAGAAGAGCTTGCAAGCTATATGCTCAGAAATTTTATTTTTTAAAAATAAAAACCTTACTAAAAATATAATTAAGGATAATTATCAATAATTGTGCAAGAAATGTTTCGATTGCATTGATTTTGTCAAGATTTTCATTTACGAATTGACCTATGATGTGGGGAAACTGGGTTACAAATAGAAAAGTAAGGAGCAAATCTAACAGAAAAGTAGAAAGGCGGGCAAGAAAAAATTTCACTAAACGGATAAGTCGATTCTTCCTTGCTTGCTTAAATACAATTGTATCATTTGTGATAAAGGCAAAGAGGATACCGATAATATTTGCCAAGGCAGTCGCAAGGAGTTCCTGATGACTTAGTTGATAAATGACTAGTCGTGAGAGAATCGAAACTAGAGTTGTTGCAAGGCCAAAAAAGAGATATGCTAAGATTTCATTGTTAAAAAATTTTTGAATAGGTTTTTTCATGCTTTAAGTATAGCATAAAGCAGGCTATTGTGCTATACTAGTAAGGTTGAATAAAGCAACCCTTGGTGCTTAGCTTCTTTCACCAAGCATATTACACGCGGATAACCGCCAAAGGAGAAAAGATGAAAAAATTAACTATTCGTGATGTAGCCGATATTGCAATCGTTGCTGCTATCTATGTCGTTTTGACTGTCACACCGCCTCTAAATGCCATCAGCTATGGTGCTTATCAGTTCCGTATTTCAGAAATGATGAATTTTATGGCTTTTTACAATCCCAAGTACATCATTGGAGTTACCATTGGCTGTATGATTGCTAATTTCTTTAGCTTCGGACCGCTAGATGTCTTTGTTGGTGGTGGATCAACCTTAGTATTCCTCAGTCTAGGTGTTTGGCTTTTTGCAAAATACAGCAAGGATTATCTTTTTAACGGATTGATTCGAAAAGATCATTTCTTCTTCTCAATCCTCTTTTCAATTTCTATGTTTACTATCGCTGCCGAGTTGAATATCGTAGCGCAATTACCATTTTTCCTTACTTGGTTTACAACAGGAATTGGTGAATTTGCCTCATTAATTATTGGAGCGATTATTATCGGTAAAATTGGTCGTCGAATCGATTTAAGCAAATAGAATTAGATAAGCTAGGTAGCTCTCACCTGGCTTTTTCTTATGGAAAATTTCTAAGGAAACTTGACAAGTTTTTCTAACTATAGTATACTTTTTAGGTAAGCTGATTTAGCTCAGTTGGCAGAGCGCATCCATGGTAAGGATGAGGTCGCCGGTTCAATCCCGGCAATTAGCATAAAATAGACAGAAAAACCTTTATTTATAAGGTTTTTTGTTATGTTTGCCCCAAATTTTTCAAAGTTATTTCTTATGCACCTATGTAAATAAAACTAATACTCAATGAAAATCAAAGAGCAAACTAAGAAGCTAGCCGCAGGTTGCTCAAAACACTGTTTTGAGGTTGTAGATAAGACTGACGAAGTCAGTCACATATATACGGTAAGGCGATGCTGACGAAGTTTGAAGAGATTTTCGAAGAGTATAAAGAGTTTCGTCTGTTGACAAAAGTTATTCTCTTTAGTAGAATAGTAGACGCGATGAGTCGATAGGTAGTCTTTGGGCTACTATTGAGCATAAGGAGGTCATAACGCAGGAGCGGACCTTGATGAGTTGTGTGAACCTGCTCATCACATGAAGATGCCTCTTAGTCCCTAGTCTAGTGACTGGGGATTTTTATTTTCCAAAAAATGATGAAAAAGCTTTGCAATTCATGGAAAAAGTAGTATAATACATCTATTATAGAAATTTTTAGAAAATTCCGAAAGAGGTTATTTATGGGATATACAGTTGCTGTAGTCGGCGCGACAGGTGCTGTCGGAGCTCAGATGATAAAAATGTTGGAAGAATCAACACTTCCAATCGATAAAATTCGTTTACTTGCTTCTGCACGTTCAGCAGGCAAGACTTTGAAATTTAAAGATCAAGATATTACGATTGAAGAAACGACTGAAACAGCTTTTGAAGGAGTTGATATTGCACTCTTTTCAGCAGGTGGTTCTACATCAGCTAAGTATGCACCATACGCAGTGAAGGCTGGAGCGGTAGTAGTAGATAATACATCTTACTTCCGTCAAAATCCAGATGTTCCTTTGGTTGTTCCAGAGGTCAATGCTCATGCACTTGATGCCCACAACGGTATCATTGCCTGCCCTAACTGTTCAACAATCCAAATGATGGTGGCGCTTGAACCTGTCCGTCAAAAATGGGGCTTGGATCGTATCATCGTTTCAACTTACCAAGCTGTCTCAGGTGCTGGTATGGGAGCGATTCTTGAAACACAACGTGAACTTCGTGAAGTGTTGAATGATGGTGTGAAGCCACGTGATTTGCATGCGGAAATCTTGCCTTCAGGCGGTGACAAGAAACATTATCCTATCGCTTTTAATGCTCTTCCACAAATCGATGTCTTCACTGACAATGATTACACTTACGAAGAGATGAAGATGACTAAGGAAACTAAGAAAATTATGGAAGATGACAGCATTGCAGTATCTGCAACATGTGTGCGTATTCCAGTCTTGTCAGCTCACTCTGAGTCTGTTTACATCGAAACAAAAGAAGTGGCTCCAATAGAAGAAGTGAAAGCAGCTATCGCAGCCTTTCCAGGCGCTGTTCTTGAAGATGATGTAGCTCATCAAATCTATCCGCAAGCCATCAATGCAGTTGGTTCACGTGATACCTTTGTTGGTCGTATCCGTAAAGACTTGGATGCTGAAAAAGGAATTCACATGTGGGTTGTTTCAGATAACCTGCTCAAAGGTGCTGCTTGGAATTCAGTTCAGATTGCTGAAACTTTGCACGAACGTGGCTTGGTTCGTCCAACAGCTGAATTGAAATTTGAATTAAAATAGTCATATTGTTTAGGAGTTCAGATGAACTCCTTCTTTGAAATAGAGAGAGGTGTTTCTCATGTCTTATCAAGATTTAAAAGAGTGTAAAATCATCACAGCCTTTATTACCCCCTTCCACGAGGATGGTTCTATCAACTTTGATGCCATTCCAGCCTTGATTGAGCATCTGTTGGCGCATCATACGGATGGCATTCTTCTTGCAGGGACGACTGCTGAGAGTCCGACATTGACTCACGATGAAGAGTTGGAGCTCTTTGCGGCTGTACAAAAAGTTGTCAATGGACGTGTTCCTTTGATTGCGGGTGTGGGTACCAATGATACGCGTGACTCTATCGAGTTTGTCAAAGAAGTAGCAGAATTTGGTGGTTTCGCAGCTGGGCTTGCTATTGTTCCTTACTACAACAAACCTTCTCAAGAAGGGATGTATCAGCACTTTAAGGCGATCGCAGATGCTTCTGACCTACCTATTATTATCTATAATATTCCAGGTCGTGTGGTTGTTGAATTAACTCCAGAAACCATGCTTCGTTTGGCTGACCATCCAAATATCATTGGTGTTAAAGAATGTACCAGCTTGGCTAATATGGCTTACTTGATTGAGCACAAGCCAGAAGAGTTCTTGGTCTATACTGGTGAGGATGGTGATGCTTTTCATGCTATGAATCTTGGTGCGGATGGGGTTATTTCTGTTGCCTCTCATACAAATGGGGATGAGATGCACGAGATGTTTACGGCCATTGCAGAAAGCGATATGAAGAAAGCCGCAGCAATTCAGCGTAAATTCATTCCTAAAGTCAATGCCCTCTTCTCTTATCCAAGTCCTGCTCCAGTTAAGGCCGTTCTTAACTATATGGGATTTGAAGCTGGCCCAACTCGTCTACCTCTTGTTCCAGCACCAGAAGAAGATGCCAAACGTATTATCAAGGTTGTCGTAGATGGCGACTACGAAGCAACTAAGGCAACCGTAACAGGGGTCTTAAGACCAGATTACTAATAAAGACAATAAAATCCATGACCGAAACAACGATCATGGATTTTTCTTATTTTCCTAAACAGAATTGGCTAAAGAGCTGGGTAATGAGTTCATCTGGAGCAGCATCTCCAGTGATTTCTCCGAGAATTTCCCAAGTACGGGTCAAGTCAACTTGAAGCAAGTCAACTGGCATTCCCAGTTCAAGACCTTCATTAACAGCTTGTAGGCTTTCAACAGCCTTCTCAATCAAGGAAATGTGACGGGCATTTGACAAGTAAGTAGCATCTTGTTCAACAAAACCAGCATTTTCAAAGAAGAGGTTGTTGATTCTCTCTTCAATCTTATCGATGTTTTGGTTTTTAAGGACTGAAATACGAATAACGTCTTCAGGTAGTTCCGAAGTTTCAATCGCTTCAGGCAGGTCGGTTTTATTAAGTAAAATAATGCGGTTGGTTTCTTGACTAATTTCAAGCAGTTGTCTGTCTTGCGCAGTCAGTGGTTCACTGGCATTTAGCACTAGTAGAACTAAGTCGGCTTCCTTAAGGGCTTTTTTCGAACGCTCAACTCCAATTTGTTCCACGATGTCATCCGTTTCACGGATACCAGCTGTATCAATCAATTTGAGAGGAACACCATTGATGTTGACGTATTCTTCGATGACATCTCGAGTAGTACCAGCAATATCGGTTACGATTGCCTTGTCTTCACGCAAGAGGTTGTTGAGAAGGCTTGATTTCCCAACGTTGGGGCGTCCGATGATGGCAGTGGAAATTCCTTCACGAAGGATTTTACCGCGACGGGCTGTCTTAAGGAGATTAGTTAGTAATTGTTCAAACTCTATGGTCTTCTCTCGGACAACTGCAGTAGTAGCTTCCTCAACATCGTCATACTCAGGATAGTCTATATTAACCTCAACTTGGGCAAGTGTGTTGAGGATTTCTTGACGTGTATTATTGATAAGGTCAGAAAGGGAACCATCTAGTTGTTTGACCGCAATGTTCATTGCCTTGTCAGTCTTAGCACGGATGATATCCATTACAGCCTCTGCCTGTGTCAAGTCTACGCGACCGTTTAAAAAGGCACGTTTGGTAAATTCACCAGGTTCAGCCAATCGAGCTCCTTCACGGATAGCTAGTTGGAGAATCTCATTGGTCACCGCAATCCCACCGTGGGTGTTAATCTCGATAATATCCTCACGAGTGAAGGTCTTTGGAGACTTCATAGCTCCAACCATAACCTCGTCCATGACTTTTCCTGTCTGAGGATCAATAATGTGACCGTAGTTGAGAGTGTGGCTGGCAACTTTGTTCAAGTCTTTTCCTTTAAAAATCTTTTGCGCAATAGCAAAACTTTCTGTTCCGCTCAGGCGGACAATACCAATAGCCCCTTCACCTAGTGGAGTAGAGATAGCAGCGATGGTATCAAATTCACGTGTAATCATAATATTTCCTTTAATTAATAGCTCTTTTCTTGGAAATTTTTCCAAGTATCCTTTCAAATTGTAACAAATTTGAACTATTTCTTCAATGAATGCTACTTGGAGATTGAAAAAGCCTAAGCAATTCTGCTTAAGCTAGCTTATTTGGTGCGCATTTCACCCTGTGGGAAGTAAGTCCCTTCTGGCATGTCGTTGATGATGACATGAACAGCAGATTGAGGGGCTCCAGTGTTGCGGACAACCGCTTCCGTTACTTCCTTAGCAAGAGCTTTCTTTTGCTCGATCGTGCGTCCTTCAAATAAATCGATGCGTACAAATGGCATAATAGCTTCCTCCACTAGTTTTTGATTTCTTCTATTTTACCACATTTTGCCGTTTAAAGCTTAAGAAAATTATGATATACTAGAATGTAGCAAAAATTTAGAAATGGACGTGAAGCAAGAAACATGGCACAGTTGTATTATCGTTATGGGACCATGAACTCCGGTAAGACTATTGAGATTCTCAAGGTGGCCTATAACTATGAGGAGCAAGGAAAAGGTGTTGTGATTATGACTTCAGCTCTGGATACGCGTGACGGTGTTGGCTATGTGTCGAGTCGTATTGGCATGAAACGCCCTGCCATTGCGATTGAGGAAACAACTGATATCTTCGGCTATATCCGAGACCTATCAGAAAAACCTTACTGTGTTTTGGTCGATGAAGCCCAGTTTCTCAAACGTCACCATGTTTACGACCTAGCTCGTGTTGTGGACGAGTTAGACATACCTGTCATGGCTTTTGGTTTGAAAAATGATTTTCGCAATGAACTGTTCGAAGGTTCCAAGTATCTCTTGCTCTTAGCAGACAAGATTGACGAAATCAAGACTATTTGCCAGTATTGCAAGAAAAAGGCGACCATGGTATTACGAACTCAGGATGGACTGCCCGTTTATGATGGTGAGCAGATTCAGATCGGTGGCAATGAAACCTATATCTCAGTTTGCCGTAAACATTATTTTGCGCCAATGATAACCTCTAACAAGGAGCAAAACTATGACAATTGAACTAAGAGATGTTACAATGGAAAATTATTTTGATGTTTTGAATTTGGATGTCAAGGAATATCAAAAACAATTCATTGCAACCAACGCAATTAGTTTAGCTGAAGCATACGTCTACACTAAAAATGGAGATTTTGTAGCTCCATTGGCAGTTTATGATAATGATGCAATTATAGGTTTTGTGATGTTAGCTTATGACAAAAAAATCGGAATTAGTAATGGAAATTATTTATTATTTCGTTTCATGATTGACAAGCATTTTCAAGATCAAGGATATTTTAAACCAGTAATGGATAATGTGCTAGACTATGTTCGGACAGCGCCAGCAGGTTTAGCCAATAAACTTTGGTTGTCTTATGAACCAGAAAATGAACATGCAAGATCTTGTTACCTCAGTTATGGATTTAAAGAAACTGGGGAAATATTTGAGAACGAAGTAGTAGCAATCTATGATTTAACAATTGAGAACTAAGGAGAAAAAATGAATATCTATGATCAACTACAAGCTGTAGAAGACCGTTATGAAGAATTAGGAGAGTTGCTCAGTGACCCGGATGTCGTTTCAGACACCAAGCGTTTTATGGAGCTTTCAAAAGAAGAAGCTTCAACTCGTGACACAGTAACAGCCTACCGTGAGTACAAACAAGTCCTTCAAAACATCGTTGATGCCGAAGAGATGATTAAGGAATCAGGCGGAGATGCGGACTTGGAAGAAATGGCCAAGCAAGAGCTCAAAGATGCCAAGGCTGAAAAAGAAGAATACGAAGAAAAACTCAAAATTTTGCTCCTTCCAAAGGATCCAAACGATGACAAGAACATCATCCTTGAAATCCGTGGAGCAGCTGGTGGTGACGAAGCAGCACTTTTCGCTGGAGACCTTCTAACCATGTACCAAAAGTATGCGGAAGCCCAAGGCTGGCGCTTTGAAGTTATGGAAGCTTCTATGAACGGTGTCGGTGGTTTTAAAGAAGTGGTTGCCATGGTTTCAGGTCAATCTGTTTACTCTAAACTCAAGTATGAATCAGGTGCCCACCGTGTGCAACGTGTCCCTGTGACAGAAAGCCAAGGTCGTGTCCATACATCAACTGCTACAGTTCTTGTCATGCCTGAAGTGGAAGAAGTAGAATATGATATTGATCCAAAAGACCTTCGTGTTGATATCTACCACGCATCTGGTGCTGGTGGACAAAACGTCAACAAGGTTGCGACTGCCGTTCGTATCGTTCACTTGCCAACCAATATTAAGGTTGAGATGCAGGAAGAACGTACTCAGCAGAAGAACCGTGAAAAGGCTATGAAAATCATCCGTGCGCGTGTTGCTGACCACTTTGCACAAATTGCTCAGGATGAACAAGACGCTGAGCGTAAGTCGACAATCGGTACTGGTGACCGTTCAGAACGGATTCGTACTTATAACTTTCCACAAAACCGTGTGACAGACCACCGTATTGGATTGACCCTCCAAAAACTAGATACGATTTTATCTGGTAAATTGGACGAAGTTGTGGATGCCTTGGTTCTTTATGACCAAACACAAAAATTAGAAGAATTAAACAAATAATGAAATTAGCTCAATTATTTTCAGATTTTGAAGAAGAGTTGATAAGACAAGGAGAGGAAGCTGAAAGCCTCTCTTTTGTCTATCGTAGCCTGAAAAATCTCTCTTTTACAGACTTTGTCTTTGCCCTCCAGCAGGAAGTTACAAAAGAGGAAGAATTATTTGTAGAAGAGATTTACCAGCAGTTAGCGGCTCATAAACCGGCACAGTACATCATTGGACAGGCAGATTTTTATGGAATGCAGTTAAAAGTTGATGAGCGAGTATTGATCCCTCGTCCAGAAACAGAGGAGTTGGTGGAGCTTATCCTGGCTGAAAATCCTGAGACGAATCTTTCTGTTCTGGATATTGGAACAGGTAGTGGAGCTATTGCTCTCGCTCTAGCAAAAAATAGACCAGATTGGTCAGTGACAGCAGCAGATATTTCCCAAGATGCTTTAGATGTAGCTAACGAAAATGCTAAAAATCAAAATCTTCAAATATTTTTAAAAAAATCTGACTGTTTTACAGAAATTTCTGAAAAATATGATATAATTATTTCCAATCCACCCTATATCTCTCGTGAAGATGAGTCAGATGTCGGTTTGAATGTTTTGCATTCGGAGCCTCATCTAGCTCTCTTTGCAGACGAGGATGGTCTAGCTATTTACCGTAGAATTGCGGAAGATACAAAAGACTATCTCAAAGATGGTGGTAAGATTTACCTTGAAATTGGATACAAGCAAGGTCAAAGTGTTCCTGAACTTTTTAAGAAATATCTTCCTGAAAAGCGAGTTCGAACACTCAAGGACCAATTTGATCAAGATAGGATGGTCGTGGTTGATGATGGACAGGATTAGACAAGAGTTGGAAAAGGGTGGAGCGGTCGTTTTACCTACAGAGACGGTTTACGGTCTCTTTGCCAAGGCTCTAGACGAAAAAGCAGTTGACCATGTTTACCAGCTCAAACGTCGTCCTAGAGATAAGGCACTAAATCTCAATATCGCCTCTCTAGAGGACATCTTGCACTTTTCTAAGAATCAGCCATCTTATCTGCAAAAACTTGTAGAGACCTTTTTGCCAGGTCCCTTAACCATCATTCTCGAAGCCAATGACCGAGTTCCCTATTGGGTCAATTCTGGTCTTGCAACCGTTGGATTTCGGATGCCTAGTCATCCCATTACCCTTGATTTGATTCGAGAGACAGGTCCCTTGATTGGGCCGTCTGCCAATATTTCAGGTCAGGCAAGTGGAGTGACATTTAATCAAATTCTAGAGGATTTTGACCAAGAGGTTTTGGGTTTGGAAGACGATTCTTTTCTAACTGGACAGGATTCAACTATTATAGATTTGTCTGGAGACAAGGTGAAAATCTTACGCCAAGGGGCGATTAAGCGAGAAGATATTCTTGCTCAGTTGCCAGAGATTTCTTTTGAGGAGGCTTGAAATGCTAAGAGATTTGCAAGAAACAGATGTGAAAGCTATTTGTGACATCAACCAAGAGGCTTTGGGTTATTCTTTTAGTCTAGAGGAAACGGATAGTCAATTAGCTAGACTATCTCAGGATTCCCATCATTTCCTTCTTGGCTATGAGGATGCAGCTAGTCATGCCTTGCTTGGATATGTCCACGCTGAGGTCTATGAATCACTTTATTCTAAAGCAGGATTTAATATTTTAGCCTTAGCAGTTTCACCTCAAGCGCAAGGTCAAGGTATTGGTAAAAGCTTATTAAAAGGGTTGGATCAAGAAGCAAAAAGACGTGGTTATGGGTTTATCCGCTTAAACTCTGCCGATCATCGTCTGGGTGCTCATGCATTTTATGAAAAAGTTGGTTATACTTGTGATAAAATGCAGAAACGGTTTATTCGCATCTTTTAGTTTGATTTTCTAATAAGAAAATTAAACTAATGGACTAGTCACACAATAAAGGAGAAGACCTATGATTTTTGACAAAGATGATTTTAAAGCATATGATGCTGATCTCTGGAATGCTATTGCCAAAGAAGAAGAACGCCAACAAAACAACATTGAGTTGATTGCTTCGGAAAACGTAGTTTCCAAGGCTGTTATGGCAGCTCAAGGGTCTATCTTGACGAATAAATACGCCGAAGGCTACCCAGGACGCCGTTACTATGGTGGGACTGATGTGGTAGACGTGGTAGAAAGTCTAGCTATTGAACGTGCAAAAGAAATTTTCGGTGCTAAATTTGCCAATGTCCAACCTCACTCAGGAAGCCAAGCCAACTGTGCGGCTTACATGGCCTTGATTGAACCGGGCGATACTGTTATGGGGATGGATTTGGCAGCAGGTGGACACTTGACCCACGGAGCTCCTGTCAGCTTCTCTGGTCAAACCTATAATTTTGTTTCTTATAGTGTGGATCCTGAAACGGAACTCTTGGACTTTGATGCTATCTTGAAACAAGCCCAAGAAGTCAAACCAAAACTGATTGTAGCTGGTGCGTCAGCCTATTCTCAAATTATCGACTTCTCAAAATTCCGTGAAATTGCTGATGCCGTTGGAGCTAAGCTCATGGTAGATATGGCTCATATCGCTGGTTTGGTTGCTGCTGGTTTACATCCAAGTCCAGTTCCATACGCTCATATCACAACAACAACGACCCACAAAACCCTTCGTGGACCTCGTGGTGGTTTGATTTTGACCAATGATGAAGACTTAGCTAAGAAAATCAATTCAGCTATTTTCCCTGGTATTCAGGGCGGTCCTTTGGAACATGTTGTGGCTGCGAAGGCTGTTTCCTTCAAAGAAGTTTTGGATCCAGCCTTCAAGGAATATGCTGCCAATGTTATCAAAAACAGCAAGGCTATGGTAGAAGTCTTCTTGCAAGATCCTGATTTCCGTATCATTTCTGGTGGGACTGAAAACCACCTCTTCCTAGTGGATGTTACTAAGGTTGTAGAAAATGGAAAAGTTGCTCAAAACTTGCTGGATGAAGTCAATATTACCCTAAATAAAAACTCAATTCCTTATGAAACCTTGTCACCATTCAAGACAAGTGGGATTCGTATCGGATCTGCAGCCATTACTGCACGTGGATTTGGTGAAGAAGAAAGTCGCAAAGTGGCTGAACTCATCATTAAAACCCTTAAAAATGCAGAAAATGAGGCTGTCTTAGAAGAAGTGAGAAGAGCAGTCAAAGAATTGACAGATGCCTTCCCATTATACGAGGACTAAAACTTTTATGGACATTTATATTAAGAAAGCCATTATCCATCAGTTCAGCCCAGATGATACGGAGTTGTTCTTAGCGGATAAGTTTCTCAATATCACTCCAAAAATCGAAGAATACCTGCGCAAAAAAATTGAACGTGTGTATTCAGATGAAGCCAAGACTGGGATTTTCGAGGAAGAAAATCCCTTCTTCAATCATATCACAGACGATTTGTTGGAGACATCAGTCACACTGGCTAATCTCTGGAAAGAAGAGTTCAGTATTTCTGAAAATCTCAAGACCAATGACTTGATTTTTGTGCAATTTTCTAAAGAAGGCGTGGAACATTTCGCTTTCTTGCGAATTGCCCTGCGTGAGACCCTGACCCACCTCGGAGGAGAGGTCGATAATCCAATCAAGCTGACTCAGAATAACCTGCCTGGATTTGGAACGGGTGCTGATGAGGCCTTGGTGGTTAATCTTCAGAGCCGCAAGTATCATCTGATTGAAAAACGAATCAAGTACAACGGGACTTTTTTGAACTATTTTTCAGATAATCTTCTTGCTGTCGCTCCTAAGATTTCTCCTAAGAAATCTATCAAAGAACTGGAAAAAACGGCCCAGAGAATTGCTGAATCTTTTAACACAGATGATTTTCAATTTCAATCTAAGGTCAAATCAGCGATTTTCAACAACCTAGAAGAAAGCAATGAATTGTCACCTGAGAAATTGGCTAATGACCTTTTTGATAACAATCTGACGGCTCGTTTGAGCTTTATTGACCAAGTTAAAGAAGCCGTACCAGAGCCAGTTCAGTTTGATGAAATTGATGCCAGTCGCCAATTAAAGAAATTTGAAAACCAAAAACTTTCCTTGTCAAATGGAATTGAGCTCATCGTTCCCAATAACGTCTATCAAGACGCCGAGTCTGTTGAGTTTATCCAAAATGACAATGGGACCTACTCTATCTTAATCAAAAATATCGAGGATATCCAAAGTAAATAATGTTTAAACGAATTCGAAGAGTGCTTGTACTAGCAGTCTTCCTTTTTGCGGGCTATAAAGCTTACCGCGTTCACCAGGATGTCAAGCAAGTCATGACCTATCAACCCATGGTGCGAGAAATCTTGAGTGAAAAAGACACCCCAGCAAACGAAGAGCTTGTGCTCGCTATGATTTATACTGAAACAAAAGGAAAAGAAGGCGATGTTATGCAGTCTAGTGAGTCTGCTAGTGGCGCTACCAATACCATCAATGATAATGCCTCTAGCATTCGGCAAGGCGTTCAAACTCTGACAGACAATCTCTATCTGGCCCAGAAGAAGGGGGTAGATGTCTGGACGGCTGTTCAAGCCTATAATTTTGGACCTGCCTATATCGATTTTATTGCCCAAAATGGCAAGGAAAACACCCTAGCACTGGCTAAACAGTATTCTCGTGAGACTGTTGCCCCCTTGCTTGGTAATACCACTGGAAAGACTTATAGTTATATTCACCCCATTTCCGTTTTTCACGGTGCTGAACTCTATGTAAATGGAGGAAACTATTATTATTCTAGACAGGTGCAACTCAACCTTTACATCATCAAATGTTTCACTCTCTTTTCGACATCTGGCTAGCCCAGGTGTTTTTGTTATAAGTTTTCTTTAAGATAGATATATTACTCTAGAAAGGTAAAGGAGGGAATTCCCTATGAGAAAGAAACTCTTTCTGACCAGTGCTGCGGTCATGTGGGCAGTAACAGCTATGAATAGTGTCCATGCAGCAACAGATGTTCAAAAAGTCATCGATGAAACCTATGTCCAACCTGAATATGTCCTAGGTTCATCATTGTCTGAAGACCAAAAAAATCAAACCCTTAAAAAACTAGGCTACAATGCTTCGACAGACACCAAAGAACTCAAGACCATGACACCTGATGTTTATTCTAAGATCATGAATGTGGCCAATGACTCTAGTTTACAGTTGTATTCATCAGCCAAGATTCAAAAACTAGGTGACAAATCGCCACTTGAGGTCAAGATTGAAACACCAGAAAATATTACTAAGGTAACCCAGGATATGTACCGAAATGCAGCCGTAACTTTGGGTGTGGAACACGCCAAAATCACTGTGGCAGCACCTATTCCCGTTACAGGAGAAAGTGCTTTAGCAGGGATTTATTATTCGCTAGAAGCCAATGGAGCCAAGGTGCCACAAGCCAATAAAGAGTTGGCTCAAGAAGAGTTGAAGGCTTTGTCCGATATCAATGCTGAAAACAAGGACAAAACAGGCTATGATGCTAATAAATTAAACGTTGCTTTAGCAGATATTAAGTCAGGACTCGCCAAAGCTAAAGAAAGCAAGGGAAATCTGACGGAGGAAGATGTCCGTAAAATCGTTGAAGATACCTTAAAAAATTACAAACTTGATCAGGTTATAACAGGAAACCAGATCAATATCATCATCAATTTTGCTTTGAATCTCTCAAAGAGTGATATCCTCAGCAATGCAGACTTCACTAAAACCCTAAATGACCTTAAACAAAGCATTGTTTCACAAGCTGGCGACAGTTTTAAAAATATCAACCTTAACTTTGATGCTGATAAGGCGCTAGAGGACGGCGGCAATTTCCTAAGCTCCCTCTGGCAAGCCATTGTTAACTTCTTCAAGAGTTTTGGTTCTTAAGAAATTTCATGGTATAATAGATGGTAACCGTAACGTTGCCGTCTTTTTTGTCGGCCAATAGAAAGAGAAGAGAATGTTAAAGAAAAATGATATTGTAGAAGTTGAAATTGTTGACTTGACCCATGAAGGAGCCGGTGTTGCCAAGGTGGATGGTTTGGTCTTTTTTGTAGAGAATGCTTTACCGACTGAAAAAATCCTTATGCGTGTCCTCAAGGTTAATAAAAAGATTGGTTTTGGGAAGGTTGAGGAATACCTAGTCCAGTCACCACACCGTAATCAAGATCTAGATTTGGCTTACCTGCGTTCAGGAATTGCGGATTTGGGTCATCTTGCCTATCCAGAACAGCTCAAGTTTAAAACCAAGCAAGTTAAGGACAGTCTCTACAAGATTGCTGGGATTGCTGATGTAGAGGTTGCTGAAACACTTGGTATGGAAAATCCAATCAAGTACCGCAACAAAGCACAGGTCCCTGTTCGTCGAGTCAATGGTGTCTTGGAAACTGGATTTTTCCGTAAGAATTCCCACGACCTCATGCCTCTTGAAGATTTCTTTATCCAAGATCCCGCGATTGATGAGGTAGTAGTAGCCCTACGCGACTTGCTCCGTCGTTATGATTTGAAACCTTATGATGAAAAGGAACAAGCTGGCTTGATTCGAAACCTTGTAGTGCGTCGCGGACACTATTCAGGGCAAATTATGGTCATTTTAGTAACAACTCGTCCTAAAATTTTTCGTGTCGACCAATTGATTGAACAACTAATCAAGCAATTCCCAGAGATTGTGTCTGTTATGCAAAATATCAATGACCAAAATACCAATGCTATTTTTGGTAAGGAATGGCGCACACTTTATGGACAAGACTTTATCACAGACCAGATGTTGGGAAATGACTACCAAATCGCTGGACCCGCTTTTTACCAAGTCAATACTGAAATGGCTGAAAAACTTTATCAAACAGCCATTGACTTTGCTGAATTAAAAGAAGATGATGTGGTCATTGATGCCTATTCTGGTATCGGGACGATTGGCCTCTCTGTTGCGAAACACATCAAGGAAGTTTATGGTGTTGAAGTCATTCCAGAAGCGGTTGAGAATAGCAAGAAGAATGCCCAATTAAACAATATTTCAAACGCCCACTATGTCTGTGATACAGCCGAAAATGCCATGAAAAATTGGCTTAAAGATGGAATTCAACCAAGCCTTATCCTAGTGGACCCACCAAGAAAAGGACTCACAGAAAGCTTTATCAAGGCAAGTAGCCAAACAGGAGCTGACCGCATCGCCTATATCTCTTGTAATGTCGCAACCATGGCGCGTGATATCAAACTCTACCGAGAATTGGGATACGAGTTGAATAAAGTACAGCCGGTTGATCTTTTTCCTCAAACGCATCATGTTGAGGCGGTAAGTTTGCTAGTCAAGGAGTAAAACGACGAAGATTAGCATTTACTTCCGCCCATGCGATAGCTGTCCGTGATTGACAAGTGCTAGCACGCAGACAGAACGGAGATAGCGAACCGCTGAGTGTGTCGCTCTGCTCGTAAAAGCTTAGAAACCTTTGAACGAAAGGGATAATGAAAGCCTTGATTGCAAGGCTTTTTGCTTTATGGTGGGTAAGTATCAGAGTGAGAAAATTTTTGGAATGAGTAGAAGTGATAGCTAGAAATTATCAGTTTCTATTTCCATTTACCCTGTGGGTACGTGTTTGTTTCCATTGACAAGGAGTTTGTGGGAATAGAAATGTACCCACCTTGTTTGAATCAAGTGAAGTGTAGTTGAAGGAAATCTGTTGAAAGCAATACTTCATTTTACCGAATAAGTAATAATTTAGGCAACTTCAAATCGATTAAAAAAAACTATTTTAAAGGTTAAGAGTAGACAAAAATTGTCCACTCTTTTTTGCAAACTCAATTTATCAATAAATGAAATGAGGGAATGTAAAATGAAATATTTTGAGGTTGAGTTAGAAAATCCTGATGAATTTTTAAAACTACAAACAGAAGATTTTGTGAAAGCTAATCGCTTGCTACTAAGGAAGATAATCCAGAGCGTTACAGTCTATGAAGAAAACTTCGTCATATCCTTTAAATCTGGCATCGAATTGGAAGTATGAGTCTCATTCCATAACTTTTATATTGAACATATCATCTTGTTGTGTTATACTATAAATTGATATAAACAAAGATGTAGGAGGAACCGAAACTATGACAGCCTCAATGCGTTTAAGATAAGCTGGCAATAAAAAAAGCAGAATCTATACCCGATGATAGGCTTTTTTGTTGTGCTTATTTATACGATATTGAGCATTCATTAGTTACGGTGAGGATATTGGTTATTTAACTATACCTTTATTTAACTATGTCTTTAATATGAATGTTTCCAAATTGTATGTATGCAGACCAAAAGCCACATTGTGGGGTTTGGCCTGCATTTTTTATTGCCTAGAATGCTATTCAAAATAGAAATTCAAGCAAAATAATATGCAGGAGATAATATAAATGGAAAAATACAACAATTGGAAACGAAAATTTTATGCAATATGGGCAGGGCAAGCAGTATCATTAATCACTAGTGCCATCCTGCAAATGGCGATTATTTTTTACCTTACAGAAAAAACAGGATCTGCGATGGTCTTGTCTATGGCTTCATTAGTAGGTTTTTTACCCTATGCGATTTTGGGACCTGCCATTGGTGTGCTAGTGGATCGTCATGATAGGAAGAAGATAATGATTGGTGCCGATTTAATTATCGCAGCAGCTGGTGCAGTGCTTGCTATTGTTGCATTCTGTATGGAGCTACCTGTCTGGATGATTATGATAGTATTGTTTATCCGTAGCATTGGAACAGCTTTTCATACCCCAGCACTCAATGCGGTTACACCACTTTTAGTACCAGAAGAACAGCTAACGAAATGCGCAGGCTATAGTCAGTCTTTGCAGTCTATAAGCTATATTGTTAGTCCGGCAGTTGCAGCACTCTTATACTCCGTTTGGGATTTAAATGCTATTATTGCCATCGACGTATTGGGTGCTGTGATTGCATCTATTACGGTAGCAATTGTACGTATACCTAAGCTGGGTAATCAAGTGCAAAGTTTAGAACCAAATTTCATAAGGGAGATGAAAGAAGGAGTTGTGGTTCTGAGACAAAACAAAGGATTGTTTGCCTTATTACTCTTAGGAACACTATATACTTTTGTTTATATGCCAATCAATGCACTATTTCCTTTAATAAGCATGGAACACTTTAATGGAACGCCTGTGCATATTTCTATTACGGAAATTTCCTTTGCATTTGGGATGCTAGCAGGAGGCTTATTATTAGGAAGATTAGGGGGCTTCGAAAAGCATGTATTACTAATAACAAGTTCATTTTTTATAATGGGGACCAGTTTAGCCGTTTCGGGAATACTTCCTCCAAATGGATTTGTAATATTCGTAGTTTGCTGTGCAATAATGGGGCTTTCGGTGCCATTTTATAGCGGTGTGCAAACAGCTCTTTTTCAGGAGAAAATTAAGCCTGAATATTTAGGACGTGTATTTTCTTTGATCGGAAGTATCATGTCACTTGCTATGCCAATTGGGTTAATTCTTTCTGGATTCTTTGCTGATAAAATCGGTGTAAATCATTGGTTTTTACTATCAGGTATTTTAATTATTGGCATTGCTATAGTTTGCCAAATGATAACTGAGGTTAGAAAATTAGATTTAAAATAAACAATATTGGAGGAATATTTATGTATCTTATTTTCATGTAACTCTTCCTGCTAAAATCGCAGGGTTTTCCCTGCATACAAGCAAATGAAAGCATGCGATTATAGACAGGAGGAAATGTTATGGAATTAATATTAAAAGCAAAAGACATTCGTGTGGAATTCAAAGGACGCGATGTTTTAGATATAAATGAATTAGAAGTATATGATTATGACCGTATTGGTTTAGTAGGAGCAAATGGTGCTGGAAAAAGCACTTTACTCAGGGTACTTTTAGGAGAATTAACTCCCCCAGGATGTAAAATGAATCGTCTGGGTGAACTTGCCTATATTCCCCAGTTGGACGAAGTAACTCTGCAGGAGGAAAAAGATTTTGCACTTGTAGGCAAGCTAGGTGTTGAGCAATTAAATATACAGACTATGAGCGGTGGTGAAGAAACAAGGCTTAAAATAGCACAGGCCTTATCGGCACAGGTTCATGGTATTTTAGCGGATGAACCTACGAGCCATTTAGACCGTGAAGGAATTGATTTTCTAATAGGACAGCTAAAATATTTTACAGGTGCACTGTTAGTTATTAGCCATGACCGCTATTTTCTTGATGAAATAGTAGATAAAATATGGGAACTGAAAGATGGCAAAATCACTGAGTATTGGGGAAACTATTCTGATTATCTTCGTCAGAAAGAGGAAGAACGTAAGAGCCAAGCTGCAGAATACGAACAATTTATTGCGGAACGTGCCCGATTGGAAAGGGCTGCGGAGGAAAAGCGAAAACAGGCTCGTAAAATAGAACAGAAGGCAAAAGGTTCTTCAAAGAAAAAAAGTACTGAAGACGGAGGGCGTTTAGCTCATCAAAAATCAATAGGAAGTAAGGAAAAAAAGATGTATAATGCTGCTAAAACCCTAGAGCACAGGATTGCGGCCTTAGGAAAAGTAGAAGCTCCGGAAGGCATTCGCAGAATTCGTTTCAGGCAAAGTAAAGCATTGGAGCTCCATAATCCATACCCTATAGTCGGTGCAGAAATTAATAAAGTATTTGGGGATAAGGCTCTGTTTGAAAATGCATCTTTTCAAATTCCGTTAGGAGCAAAAGTGGCGTTAACTGGTGGTAATGGAATCGGAAAAACAACTTTAATCCAAATGATCTTAAACCATGAAGAAGGAATTTCTATTTCGCCTAAGGCAAAAATAGGTTACTTTGCACAGAATGGTTACAAGTACAACAGTAATCAGAATGTTATGGAGTTTATGCAGAAGGATTGTGACTACAATATATCAGAAATTCGTTCAGTGCTAGCATCTATGGGGTTCAAACAGAACGATATTGGAAAAAGTTTATCTGTTTTAAGCGGTGGAGAAATTATAAAATTGTTGCTTGCTAAAATGCTCATGGGTAGATATAACATCCTAATAATGGATGAACCCAGTAACTTCCTTGACATACCAAGTTTAGAGGCTTTGGAAATACTAATGAAGGAGTACACCGGAACTATCGTGTTTATCACCCACGATAAACGATTACTCGAAAATGTAGCAGATGTAGTTTATGAAATTAGAGATAAGAAAATAAATCTGAAACATTAAATTTAAGGTAGTCGCTGGTCAGTATAGTCTGTTCTGGTTGGCGACTCCATTGTTAAAGAGTATAAAGACTTTAGATTTTATGAATATTAAAAATAGGAACAGTCAATTGAACTGCTCCTATTTTTCTGCTAAATATATTGTAGTTTTCTTATATGTATAATGATAGATTAGCGGATTCTCATCTACGGTACTTACTTCAAATATGAAGAAGTGATCGCGGTTATCTCTGGACTTTTCCTTATTGAGGACAAAGTAATTCTTACGTGAAGTCGCCATTGTTTTTAGGATATCATCAGTTAGGAAGGTCAATGGAATATTCATGTTAGAGTAGCGGTAGAAGTCACGTTCAAAATCTTGGTAGCTCTCGCTATAATAGTCCATTTGTAGGTGATTACGCTGAAACTCAAGCTGATTCATAGAGCACCTCCTCGACAAGTTCAATACTAATAATGTCTTTTAATTTCAAATTGATGTGACCTGTTGTAGTTTTTATCAAAATGAAATCTTTGGTCAGACTTGGTATTGTTCCAGTGTAGGAAACACGCTTGTTTTTTTCAATCACTTGAATGCGTGTGCGTAGCTGCCCGGCGTATACTTGACTGAGGAGTAATAATTTCTTCTCTAGTGATAAGTCAGACATGTACGTTACTTTGTTTGTATCATCAGAGAGTGCTGATGCATGTTCAGATAGGAAAAAGCCCATCCATTTTTGCATCTTTGTATCCTGGTACTCTCTTGCTGATTGAAATGGTAAATATGAACGGTCAATCATATCAAATCCTTTCTATGCAGAGGCAAGGGTATTTTTATCAAATTGAATCGTAAAACCTTGAATTCCCCCACCTGTGTAACATTCTTTAAAGCGATTGATTACCTCAGTATAGATTATCACAGATGAGCTTGTTGGCTTAATGCTAAATGTAAATTCCAATGGTAATCGGTTTTCAGATTTAGCATGTACTAGTCGTATCGATATTTCAGTTGTTTTGAGTTTTCTCTGACGAAGTTTTGAAGTTGCTGTTTCAACGATTCCATGTAAAAATCTTTCAAGCATTTCAATATCATTACATCCTTTGCTACGGATTTCTGAAAATTGTACTGTATTTTTTTCTTGTTTCATTTTAATCCCTCCAATCCACCCGCGGAATGACCACCGATAAGTTTACTGCGTTCAATATTTCTGGAACCTTCAGTTAGGACGGTTCCTTTTTGTATGGCTAAAAAACCAAACTGTTCTCTGACAACATCAATAGCTGTCTGAAGTCTATTATCTTTTTCAATTTGTTCTACATCATCAAAGAGTGATAGTAGAGTATAGCTTTCATCTACGAAGCCACTATAAGATACACCAATTTGTCTCACTGCACCAGAGGTGTATTTTTTCGGAATAATACAAGTACATGACTCACCATTGTTTTGGGGAGATTTGCGGGTTCAATTTTATTCTGAGCATTTATAGATTTTTTCATCTCAGTCCTAGAATAGCCAATATGAATAGAAACGACAGTAGTCAATACTAGGGCTACTGTTCCGTTCCACAGTATCATTTAAAAATCATTTTCACACCCTTTCGTCTATTAGTATAGAAGAAAGCTCTCAGCACATGTGGAGGCGGTATCACTGCTTGTACGAGTTGAAGCATCAGCGAGGTAAAAGTAGATGTTCAGCCAATGCGACGAGGTAGGACCAAAGGTCGATAAGGTGTGTTCTGGGTATAGGACTCTTTAAAGTAAGTAGGAAATATGATGAGATGATACAGAGAGCCTGAATTGGTCAGGTGACGTGCTTATTTACATTAGACTGATAATGAAAATGGAGAGATTATCGATGGTTATATTGGAATTGTACCAAAATGATTATTCTAAAGATTTAGTCGCATTTGATTCCATAGAAGATGGGAAAGCCTTTGTAGCTCAAATCCCGGGATATACTTTAGAAACAGAAGAGGGATTTGAAGTAGAGTTTTTTAATCCTACAAATCTACCAGACTATATGGAAATTATCTATAACGGAAACATTGTACCTTTGTCTAAATTTATGTTTGATTCTAAGGAAAATGTTGACATTATTTGGAAAGAAATCTCGAATCTATCCGAACCAAACGAAAAAGTAATTGAAGGCTATTCCAAAATCGATGCATATGTCGTTAACAACGATGAAGTTAAAACCTATGTGGAAGCAAGAGAAGCAAACTATCGGCAGGCAAAAGACTTTCTAGAAGGCAGTGGATATGAAGTAGATAGAAGCTTTTTCGGAAGTGAAGACGGTGAAGCGATTCTCTACAGAAAAAAAGGTGCAGAAAATTGGCATTTCTTGTGTCACTTAGACCCAATGTTTGTAGAGATTGAAGATGTAGAAGGATATGTTAAAGAAGAAGTGGGAGAGATTCAATAGTCGATCAAAGTTCCTTGTGAGTATGTACCTTTGCTAGTAAAAATGTCAAAACATTGTAACGAAGGGGGTAAGAAAATCATTGAGTGAAAGCCTTTGTCTTGTTTAGAGGAAAAGTATTAGAGTAGCCGCTCATAATTTATACTAGATTTGATAACTTATTTGAGACAGATTTTATTTCTATAAATACTTTAAAAATTTTTTAATACCAAAGATTTAAAGTTACTGTGTTAAAAATCCTCTCCACTTTTAAACTAATGTATTATAAAAACCAGTTGACACAAGTGTTACACCTGTGATAGAATTAACTTGAGGTGAACTAAATGGCAACTGATAAAAATAGAATAATGATTAGCTTGGATGATAAAAATCTAGAGAAACTTGAAAATTTAGTAGAAGATGCTAGAGATAGAAGAGGAATGCGACTAACAAAGTCCCAGGTTATTGAATTACTCCTAAATACCGTTGATTATTTTGATGATATTATGGGGGCTATTTACTCAAAAAAATAACAGCATAAATGCTATTATTTTTTTACAAATTGGTGTAACACTAGTGATATAGGAGTGATGAAATGGTTGTTTATATTAGACAAAGCAAACTACCAAGTGAAGTTTCAATTAATAAGTACAATGCTCAAGTAGGTGCCTACTTACAAGGAGAAGAAGTTATTTTATATCAATCTTTTTCTGAAATAAAACAGTTAACAAGTGATGATATAGTTGTAGATTATATATCGGAGACTAGAGCATTACTAAAAATGATGGGCTTAAACGTTCCGGTTTATGACTATCCTATTGAGCTTAAAGAGTTTTATGGTCGAAATATTTATGAAGGTGTGTTAGGAGAGATTGTAAATATACCTGATAATTGGGGGAAATTTATTAAACCTAAAGCTGGTTCAAAAGTCTTTACTGGAAGAGTTGTTAATGGAACACATGATTTAATAGGTATTGGTCTACCTTTCGACTATCCTATATGGATTAGTGAAGTTGTAGAATTCATAGCAGAATGGCGGTGTTTTGTGTTAGATGGTCAAGTATTAGATGTTCGACCCTATACAGGTGATTATCATTCACATTTTGATGCAAGTGTAATTGATGAAGCCATATCATGTTGGAAAGATACGCCTATAGCTTATGGTCTAGATATCGGTGTTACTCGTGATGGCAGAACACTTGTTGTTGAAGTGAATGATGGTTATGCATTAGGAAATTATGGCCTATCTCCTTTAAACTCAATCAATTTTCATAAAGCTAGATGGAAAGAAATGGTGAAACCCTATTTTGAAAAATATGATGTTTTTAACATTCCTGAAAGTGAACTTATAAATTTTTAGAAGAACCAGAAGTAAATCTGTAAAAAACTGTAACTAGTACGTTACAGTTTTTTACTTTGAATAATGATATAATAGAATAAGAAGATAATAAAAACGCTATATGTTTTAAAGTTGATTAGGAAAATAGGAAATATAGAAAAATTCGATATAATTATTAAATCATCAACTGAATTTGATAACAATTTAAATCTTGATGAAAATAATAGATATCTTTCATGGGAGAATTGTTATTCAGATTTTATGACAGGTCTAAAACTATTGCATTTTGGATTATAACAAAGGAGTGCTGACATGCCGAAATATACCGATGAAGATATTAGAAAATTAAATAAAATCACATTAAAAATTGCTGGTGATTATTTAGGTATAAGTTCACAGGCAGTTGCGATAGGTCTTAGAAACAATCTTCTTCCAATTGGTTTTGCTATTCATAACGAAGAAAGAGATAGACGTTTCACTGAGAGTTGGTCATATCATATTATTGCTGAAAGAATGATTTCATACAATCACGGTAAGCTATCAGAGATCCGTGTTGAAAATATTGAAGCTAGTTTAGATAAAATTATAGAGGAATTTAACGGTTTAAAACAAGATTTACTTTTTATATTAAGCGAAAATGCAGAAGTGAAGAATTAGAAGTTTTTGAATTTGCGTTTTCGCTTGGTAAATATAAAAACGGTGATGTAAAATATAAGGGTAAAGGTGTTTCAAATGAAGATGATAAAGACCTTTTCTAGAGAAAAACTCTATGAAGAAATCTGGGAAATAAGTGCAAAACAAGTTTCATTGAAATATGATTTAAGCTATTCAGACTTACTCAAGAAATGCAAAGAATTTGAAATCCCAATTCCAAATGGTAGTTATTGGTATCGTAAGAATACTGGACAAGACTTAAGTGAACTTATCGTTCCATTACCACAAAATGACATAAATGAGGTTCATATTGATAGAAAAAGTTTAAAGAACAGTAGAATTAAAGCTGCTAAACATAAAGAAGATAGTACGGAGAATAAAAACGAAGATACTGTTAAACTTGATACAACTAGTATAAGAAGTTCATTATCATTTTTAGAGGACGATAAAATAGAGCTTATTATTGAAGCAGTTTCAAACCTAAACCAGGCTCCAAATAAGAGATTACATAAATCTGTAGCTAATCTAAGAGATAAAATCACAGAGTGGAATAAGAGGGAAAAAGCTGCTTCCTATCCTTACTTTGATTCTAGACACAGATATAATGATTTAAAAGAACCTAAATTTGTAAAAAATATTTCACTAAATTCTCTTCCACGTTTATATCGCTTTTTAGATACTCTAGTTACTGTAATTGAAAGAATCGGTGATAATGTAACTTCCAATTTGGATATTCAAATTGATAAGGATATCGTTCGTTTTGAAGTTATAGAATCAACAGACAAAGTAAGTCATGAATTAACGAAAGAAGAAGCTAAAGAACTAGCAGAGTACAATGATAGCGTTAAGTTTAATAGATATGCTTTTAAACCAAGAATAAAGAAGTATGACTATATTCCAAATGGAAAATTTCGATTTAAGATAATAGATGGTAAATACATTAAAGATACTAAAGAATTCACACTTGAACAATCAATACCAGAAATAATTGTTTTAATTTACCAAGAGTATTATAAAGTTAAGAATTTACGACTTGAACGTGAAGAGAGAGAAAGACTATACGAAGAAGAACAAGAGCGAAAAAGAAAATTACAAAATAGAATCGAAGAAGAGAAGAAGCGAACAATGTCTCTTCTGAATATACTAGAAGATTTTCAAACAGCAAATGATTTAAGATTGATGGCTGATAAATTGGAGATAGCAGGGAAACTTAGTAAAGAGGAAATTGATTGGATTAGATCCAAAGCTGACTGGATTGACCCAATAGTTTCTTCAACAGACGAATTACTAGGAATTAGAAATCATGAAAATTCTAGAGAACAAAAAGAACAATATCTAAGTGAGAAAAGGTACTATTGGTGACTTTGTGTTTTTAGTTTTACAGAATGTAGTGTTATTGGAGTAAATTATTAACTATTTTAGTAATAAATTATTTTACCCTTTTTTAAAATAGGAATTTGGTACAAGACAGTATATTCTTTCGTTCTAAAGTGTTATTTGAACGTTGATTCTTTCACTTTCGTTCTATAATATAGAAGCTTGCTAGCACCACACGTCGAGTGTGTGAGTTTGTTAGTGAAACGTAGCTAATCCTCAAAATAAAGAAACTAAAACTCCATTATTTTGAGATGACAACCTAAATTGGTTTTAAGGAGGTGTTATATTGATAGAAAGCAGACCTGAGTTTGATAAAATCGCATCCTTTGATGAGTTTAATAAATACTATTGGTATCGTGATGAACTTTCACAGATATGCAAGTCATTAGGACTTGAATATATAGGGACAAAACAGGAACTAAATGATATTATTGAGCAGTACTTTAAGGGGAAGTTGATTAAAAAGTCATCAATAAAAAGGAAAAAGAAACAAGTAGAAGTTATTAGCTTAGATACACCCTTGTTTGAATGTGGATTCTCTTTTAACACTCACTTTAGAGAATATTTCTCAACTTTAACAGGTGTTTCGCCATTTAAATTTTCTGCTGATATGGCTACAGCTTGGAGAAAAGTAAAAAGAGAAAATGATTTGAGTTTTACAATCCAAGATATGCTAAAAGTCTATTATGGAAATTCAGATTATGCTAAGTATGATCATTCGGTTTGTCAATGGAATCAGTTTTTAAAGGATTTCTGTGCAGACGAAAATAGTCGCACCTACTCGAACAAACTAAAAGTAGCTTCTATTCTTTGGAAAGAAGTCCGAGACTCAAAGAATGAAAAAGTTTATTCAAAGAATCTTTTGACTGAATATGCTGACAAAATAAAAGAGTATGGTAAGTAAAAATGCCATTTCCCTTGGTGGCGACAGTGATACACTTGCTGCAGTAACTGGTAGCATTGCCTAGGCAGCTTACGGAATTCCTGATTTAATCAAGGAAAAGGCCTTTTCTTACTTAGATGACCCCTTAAAGGATGTAGTTAGACGATGGGAAAATAGAATAAAAGCGTATTAATCTCCAGTACGTTATATTTCTTTTTTCTGTATTTTCATTGTATAATAGGATTACATTTACTTGCATACGACGAAATGTAAACATTTCTATTTAAAAATTAAGGAGTATTATCAATGAAAAAAGCAATGGTAATTATCAACCCTACTTCTGGTGGCGAGAAGGCTTTGGATTACAAAGAAAAGCTGGAGAATAAAGCAAAAGAATATTTTGAGCACGTAGAAACCAAAATTACCGAAAAAGCTATGGATGCAACACATTTTGCTGAAGAAGCTTCTAGTGAGCAGTACGATGCAGTGGTTGTTTTTGGCGGAGATGGGACTGTCAATGAAGTCATTTCGGGTATTGCTGAGAGAGACTACATTCCTAAGTTAGGGATTATCCCTGGTGGTACGGGTAACCTCATTACAAAACTGTTGGAAATCAATCAAGACATCGATGGCGCGATTGATGAACTGGGTTTTGATTTAACCAACAAGATTGATATCGGTAAAGCAAATGATAACTATTTTGGTTATATTTTTAGTATCGGTTCTCTGCCTGAGGCGATTCACAATGTTGAAATCGAGGACAAGACAAAATTCGGTATTCTAGCCTATGCTGTAAATACCATGAAGTCCGTTATGACGGATCAGGTCTTTAACATTAAGGTTGAGACAGAAAATGGAAATTATGTTGGTGAAGCTAGCCATGTTTTGGTTCTCTTGACAAATTACTTCGCTGATAAGAAAATCTTTGAAGAAAACAAAGACGGCTATGCCAACATTTTGATTCTAAAAGATGCTTCTATATTCTCTAAATTATCCGTCATTCCTGATTTACTAAAAGGAGATGTTGTCGGCAATGATAATATTGAGTATATCAGAGCGCGTAATATTAAGATCTCTTCAGATAGTGAATTGGAGTCAGATGTTGATGGCGATAAATCGGATAACCTACCTGTAGAAATCAAAGTCCTAGCTCAGCGAGTTGAAGTATATTCAAAACCGAAAGAGTAGAAGGTAAAAATTAGTTTATTATTCACAACGAAATTAAGTTCTATATCAACGATTGGAGGAGGAATGAATTCTCTATTTGATGAATTTCGAACAATTTGTTCTCATTTAAACCAAGTCGGAATCACACCGACTCTCATGGGGTCTTTGGGGTTTGAATACCGATCAAATGAAGAATGGGGGCCGTCTGACATTGATATTCATGTGCCTGGTGATCCTAGAGGTTGGGAAGCGCCTGATCATCTCAGAATTTATGAGTGGGACAAGATAATGAAAGTGATGAAACACTTAGGCTATGACTTAATAGATATTCATGAGCATGAATTCCAAAAAGATGGTCTGAGTGTTGAATTCGGAAGTATCGATTCTTTACCTGATTTTGCAGGAGTTTCGGAATCGGATATAGAGTTGATTCATCTCGAAAACATCACTTTTCGTCTTCCAAGTTTGGAACAGTTTTTAAGTATTTACAAGGCTTCTTCCCAAGATTCTTATCGAAATGAGCACAATAACAATAAGGATTTTAAAAAGATCGAGTGGCTGGAAAGACATTTGTAAATTATCATATGAAAAGTAGCAAGTTGTAAGACTGGCTGCTTTTTAATTTATAGAACTAAACCACTAGAATCTACGGACAAAGCTTGAAAATAAAATACGAAAGTAGTATACTAGAATTACAACCATGAAAACGTTTGCGTAGTAAATACAACCAAGTAAATCAGGAGACAAATACAGTGGAATTAACAGCCATTTACCACAGACCAGAGTCGGAGTATGCCTATCTTTATAAGGATAAGAAACTTCATATTCGGATTCGAACTAAGAAAGGGGATATTGAAAGCATCAACTTGCATTATGGTGACCCTTTTATCTTTATGGAGGAGTTTTATCAGGATACAAAAGAAATGGCCAAAATAACTTCTGATACCTTATTTGATTATTGGCAGGTTGAAGTGTCCGTCGACTTTGCACGTATCCAGTATCTCTTTGAACTCACGGATACAGAAAGTCAAAGTATTTTGTATGGTGATAAAGGGTGTGTGGACAATTCTCTAGAAAATCTTCATGCCATTGGAAATGGATTTAAGTTGCCTTATATACATGAGATTGATGCATGTCAAGTGCCAAACTGGGTTTCAGACACGGTATGGTATCAGATATTTCCTGAGAGATTTGCTAATGGAAATGCTCTATTAAACCCAGAAGAGACTTTAGACTGGGATTCATTTATCACACCTAATAGTGATGATTTCTTTGGTGGTGATTTACAGGGGATTATTGACCATCTGGATTACTTGCAAGACTTGGGAATTACTGGACTTTATCTTTGTCCTATCTTTGAATCTACGAGCAATCATAAGTACAATACGACGAATTACTTTGAAATTGACCGTCATTTTGGGGACAAGGAGACCTTTAGGGAGCTGGTTGAGCAAGCGCATCAGCGTGGCATGAAAATCATGCTGGATGCTGTATTTAATCATATTGGTTCGCAATCTCCTCAATGGCAAGATGTTGTCAAAAATGGTGAACAGTCTGCTTATAAGGATTGGTTTCATATTCAACAATTCCCAGTGATGACTGAAAAACTAGCCAACAAGAGAGAGTTGCCTTATCATGCTTTTGGTTTCGAGGACTATATGCCTAAGCTAAATACGGCCAATCCAGAGGTCAAGGATTATCTTTTAAAGGTTGCGACTTATTGGATTGAAGAGTTTGATATTGATGCTTGGCGTTTGGATGTGGCTAATGAGATTGATCATCAGTTTTGGAAGGATTTTCGAAAAGCAGTTTTAGCTAAAAGGCCTGATCTTTATATCCTTGGAGAAGTCTGGCATACGTCTCAGCCTTGGCTAAATGGAGATGAGTTCCATGCTGTCATGAATTATCCTTTATCTGATAGTATCAAGGACTATTTCTTACGAGGAATTAAGAAGACAGACCAGTTCATCGATGAAATCAATGGACAGTCTATGTATTACAAGCAGCAGATTTCAGAGGTCATGTTTAATCTCTTGGATTCACATGATACAGAACGAATCTTGTGGACGGCCAATGAAGATGCTCAACTGGTCAAATCAGCTCTAGCCTTTCTCTTTTTACAAAAAGGAACACCCTGCATCTATTACGGAACAGAGTTAGCTTTAACCGGAGGACCAGACCCAGATTGTCGACGTTGTATGCCTTGGGAACGTGTATCAAGTGACAATCATATGCTGAACTTTATGAAGAAGCTGATTAATATTAGAAAACAAGCGTTATCAACCATTCAGCATGGTCAGTATAGCCTAAAAGAAATCAAACAAGATGTAGTTGCTCTGGAATGGAAATACGATGGCCAAATCTTCAAAGCAATCTTTAACCAATCAACAGAAGATTATATTTTCGAGAAAGAAGCAGTAGCACTAGCAAGCAATTGCCAAGAATTGGAGAATCAGCTTGTCATCTCTCCAAAAGGATTTGTGATTTTTCATTAAAGAGCAATTAAGAGTGTCAGGAAAATTGTAGGATAGAGAGCATTTTACAAACAGACTATTTGTCGTCTTGCTACAAATGATATATAATTTAACATAGAGAAAATAGGAGGACTAATCGAATGGAATTAAAAGATTTTACAGAAAAAGAACAGAAAATGATTAAGAAGGTACTTACGACGTCTAAGATTAGTGACAAGGAAACTGCTGAGAAGATTCTTGCGCTAGTACCACAAGACTTGATTAAGCGAATTCCGTTTTTCGTCAGAAAACATGCTACGACACGTACGATTAAACGCATTTCAATTGAACACCCTGAACTCTACGCTGTAGCTCAAACAAGTGGTGAAATACCAGAAAAAGAACGCGAAGAATTACGTCGGATTATCACGACTATCTTTGAACAAAAGATGAATAAGCATAGTATTCGTTAAATATAAAATCTGAGAACTAGAGCCTTCTAGTTCTTTTTATATTCGCTTTCACATTATACAACTTATACAAATCTATATAAAATATTATTTTTCCGAACAAAAATAGATATTTTTTCAAAAAAGTACTTTACAGATTGTTAGAAGTATGTTATATTAATAAAGCTTAGAAAATGAGATGATGTTTTCTAGCAAATATAAACCCGAGTAAAAAATGCCTACGGACAGGCAGGGTTGAATGCCGAAGCGTGGTTGAAAAGCCACATTATTGATAGGGTTAAAAGCCTACTTTTATAAGTTGATGTTAGGACGTTTGTCCTAATTCATAAATTTTTAGTGTGGTGAAAGCACACGTCATCTTGTGAAACGATCAATAAAGTACGTAATATTTGCTACTAGAGAGTTAGGAAACATCGGGAACAGACATACTCAACAGAAACAAACATAAAAACGTCAGAAGATTGCAGAGCAGGTGAAATCCTGCTCTTTTTCATGAGTCAACCTTTAGTTGCCTTCGTCTTCTTGAAGCGCTAAAAATACGGTAAAGGAGTATGTCTTGAAGGAGTTAGATCAAAACCAAGCCCCAATTTATGAGGCTATGGTGAAGTTACGCAAGAAAAGGATTGTTCCCTTTGATGTTCCAGGTCACAAGCGTGGACGGGGAAATCCAGAACTTGTTGAACTACTAGGAGAAAAATGTGTTGGAATTGATGTCAATTCGATGAAACCCTTGGATAATTTAGGCCATCCCATTTCGATTATTCGGGATGCAGAGGAGCTGGCGGCGGATGCTTTTGGAGCTAGCCATGCTTTTCTAATGATAGGGGGAACAACCTCATCGGTGCAGACTATGATTCTGTCAACCTGCAAGGCTGGAGATAAGATTATTCTGCCGAGAAATGTCCATAAATCTGCTATCAATGCGCTGGTTCTATGTGGTGCCATTCCCATCTATATCGAGATGAGTGTAGATCCTAAAATTGGTATCGCTTTAGGTCTTGAAAATGATCGAGTAGCCAAGGCCATAAAGGACCATCCAGATGCCAAGGCCATTTTGATTAACAATCCCACTTACTACGGAATCTGTTCAGACCTAAAGGGGTTGACAGAAATGGCTCATGAAGATGGCATGCTTGTTTTAGTGGACGAAGCCCATGGAGCGCATTTGCATTTTACAGATAAACTTCCAATTTCTGCTATGGATGCAGGGGCTGATATGGCAGCAGTTTCCATGCATAAGTCTGGTGGGAGTTTGACCCAAAGTTCGCTTCTTTTAATCGGGGAGCAGATGAATCCCGAGTATGTTCGTCAGATTATCAACCTTACCCAGTCAACATCCGCCTCTTATTTGTTGATGGCTAGTTTGGATATTTCGCGTCGCAACTTGGCTCTTCGTGGTCAAGAGTCGTTTGAGAATGTCATTGAGCTATCCGAGTACGCTCGTCGTGAAATCAATGCCATAGGTGGCTACTATGCCTACTCAAAAGAGTTAATAGACGGTGTTTCGGTTTGCGATTTTGACGTGACCAAGTTGTCAGTTTACACTCAGGGTATTGGCTTAACAGGTATCGAGGTTTATGATCTCCTACGAGATGAATACGACATTCAGATTGAGTTTGGTGATATTGGTAATATCTTGGCTTATATTTCGATTGGTGACCGTATCCAAGACATCGAGCGCTTGGTCGGTGCTTTGGCTGATATTAAGAGACTCTATTCACGAGATGGAAAGGACTTGATAGCTGGAGAATATATTCAGCCCGAGTTAGTGCTGTCTCCACAAGAAGCTTTCTATTCAGAGAGAAAAAGTTTGTCTTTAGACGAATCTGTTGGACAAGTCTGTGGGGAATTTGTCATGTGCTATCCTCCAGGAATCCCTATCTTAGCTCCTGGAGAACGCATTACACGAGAAATTGTCGACTATATCCAATTTGCCAAGGAACGTGGTTGCTCACTCCAAGGGACGGAAGATCCTGAGGTCAATCACATCAACGTCATTAAGAGAAAGGAGAACTAGATGGATTTATGGTTTTCTGAAGTTCATACTCCAGATGTGAAATTGTCCCTGAGAACAGCCAAGCAACTCTACGCTGGTAAAAGCGAATGGCAGGATATCGAAGTCTTGGATACGCCAGCTTTTGGGAAAATATTGATTTTAAATGGGCATGTTTTGTTTTCAGATGCGGATGATTTTGTCTACAATGAAATGACTGTCCACGTTCCCATGGCTGTCCACCCAAATCCCAAGAAAGTTTTGGTTATTGGGGGTGGCGACGGTGGTGTTGCCCAAGTATTAACACTCTATCCTGAGCTGGAACAAATCGATATTGTGGAGCCAGATGAGATGTTGGTTGAGGTCTGTCGTGAGTATTTCCCAGACTTTGCTGCAGGGCTAGATGATCCTCGTGTTACCATTTACTACCAAAATGGGCTACGCTTTTTGCGAAACTGCGAAGATGATTATGATATCATTATCAACGATGCGACAGATCCATTTGGACATACGGAGGGACTCTTTACCAAGGAATTTTACGGCAACAGTTATCGTGCTCTTAAAGAAGACGGAATCATGATTTACCAGCATGGGAGTCCCTTCTTTGACGAGGATGAGTCAGCTTGCCGAAGCATGCATCGCAAGGTCAATCAAGCCTTTCCAATCAGTCGGGTCTATCAGGCCCACATCCCAACTAGCCCTGCTGGTTATTGGTTGTTTGGATTTGCATCGAAAAAATACCACCCTATCAAAGATTTTGACAAGGAAGGCTGGAAAAAACGCCAGCTTTTCACAGAATACTACACTGCAAACTTACACGTGGGAGCCTTTATGTTGCCCAAATATGTTGAGGACATTTTAGAAGAAGAGGAAGGAAAAAAATGAGTCGTTTATTAGTTATTGGATGTGGGGGCGTTGCCCAAGTTGCTATTTCAAAGATTTGTCAAGATAGCGAAACCTTTACAGAAATTATGATCGCTAGCCGTACCAAGTCAAAATGCGATGACTTGAAGGATAAATTAGAAGGTAAAACAAGTACAAAAATTGAGACAGCTGCTCTTGATGCTGACAAGGTTGAAGAAGTGATTGCCCTGATTGAAAGCTACAAGCCAGAAGCTGTTTTGAACGTAGCTTTACCATATCAAGATTTAACCATTATGGATGCTTGTTTGGCTACAGGTGTTCACTATATCGACACAGCTAACTACGAGGCAGAGGATACAGAAGACCCTGAATGGCGTGCCATTTATGAAAAACGTTGTAAGGAACTTGGTTTTACTGCTTACTTTGACTACTCATGGCAATGGGCTTATCAGGAAAAATTCAAAGAAGCTGGCTTGACAGCTCTGCTTGGTTCTGGTTTTGACCCAGGTGTAACCAGCGTTTTTTCAGCTTACGCTCTTAAACATTATTTTGACGAAATCCACTATATCGACATTTTAGACTGTAATGGTGGTGACCACGGTTATCCATTTGCAACAAACTTCAACCCAGAAATCAACCTGCGCGAGGTTTCTGCGCCAGGTTCTTACTGGGAAGATGGAAAATGGGTCGAAGTCGAAGCTATGTCTATCAAGCGTGAGTATGATTTCCCTCAAGTTGGACAAAAAGACATGTATCTTCTTCACCATGAAGAAATCGAATCATTGGCCAAAAACATTCCTGGAGTCAAACGCATTCGTTTCTTTATGACTTTTGGTCAATCATACTTGACGCACATGAAATGTTTGGAAAATGTCGGTCTCCTTCGTACGGATACCATGAACTTTAACGGCCAAGAAATTGTTCCAATCCAATTTTTGAAAGCCTTGCTTCCAGATCCTGCTAGCCTTGGCCCACGTACTGTAGGTAAAACCAATATCGGCTGTATCTTTACAGGTGTCAAAGACGGTGTTGAAAAGACCATCTATATCTACAATGTTTGTGACCATCAGGAATGTTACGCAGAAGTTGGTTCACAAGCTATTTCTTACACAACAGGAGTTCCAGCCATGATTGGGACAAAATTGGTTATGAACGGAACTTGGAAACAAGCTGGAGTGTATAATCTTGAAGAATTGGATCCAGATCCATTTATGGAAGCTTTGAATGAGTATGGTTTGCCTTGGGTTGTGGTTGAAAATCCACAAATGGTGGACTAATGAATTTAGAACAAGTACCCACACCAGCTTATGTTGTTGACTTGGCCAAGTTAGAAGCCAACTGCCACATTCTACAATATGTTCAAGAAGAGGCTGGTTGCAAGGTTTTGCTTGCCCAGAAGGCCTATTCCCTCTACAAAACCTATCCCTTGATTAGCCAATATCTATCTGGTACAACTGCAAGTGGTCTCTACGAGGCTAAATTAGCAAAGGAAGAATTTCCTGGTGAAGTCCATGTCTTTGCGCCAGCTTTCAAGGATGCGGACTTGGAGGAATTGCTTGAGATAACAGACCATATCGTCTTTAACTCAGAGAGACAGTTGCGTAAACATGGGGCCCGTTGTCGGGAGGCTGGTGTCAGTGTTGGTTTGCGCCTCAACCCTAAGTGTTCAACTCAAGATGACCACGCGCTCTATGACCCTTGTGCACCTGGCTCCCGTTTTGGAGTAACTTCAGACAAGATACCGAGTGATTTGCTGGATTTGGTGGATGGTCTTCATTTTCACACCCTTTGCGAGCAGGGAGCAGATGATTTACAGACAACTTTGAAAGCTGTAGAAGAACAATTTGGTTCTTATTTACATGAAGTCAAATGGCTCAATATGGGGGGCGGACATCACATCACAAGAGAGGACTATGATGTAGATTTGCTGATTTCTGAAATCAAGCGTATCCGAGAAACTTACAATCTTGAAATCTATATCGAGCCGGGTGAAGCCATTGCGCTCAATGCGGGTTATTTAGCAACTGAGGTATTAGATATTGTAGAAAACGGTATGGAAATCTTGGTTTTAGATGCCTCTGCGACCTGCCATATGCCTGATGTACTTGAGATGCCCTATCGTCCACCTTTGAGAAATGGCTTTGAGGCACAGGAAAAAGCCCATACCTACAGACTTTCTTCTAATACCTGTTTGACGGGCGATGTAATTGGTGATTATAGTTTTGAAAATCCAGTCCAAATCGGTGATAGACTTTATTTTGAAGACATGGCTATTTACTCATTTGTTAAAAATAACACCTTTAATGGTATTGGATTGCCAAGTCTCTATCTCATGGACGATCAGGGTGACTGTAGCTTAGTCAAAGCCTTCGGCTATCAAGATTTTAAAGGGAGATTATCATGATGGACAGTCCCCAAAAATTAGGCTATCGCATGCCGGCAGAGTACGAACCCCATCATGGTACCCTCATGATATGGCCGACTCGACCAGGATCATGGCCTTTTCAAGGTAAAACTGCTAAAAGAGCTTTCAGCCAGATTATTAAGACCATAGCAGAAGGAGAAAGAGTCTATCTTTTGGTGGACCAAGACTACTTAGCTGAAGCCCAAGACTACCTTGGAGATAGCGTTATTTATCTAGACATTCCCACCAATGATGCCTGGGCTCGTGATACAGGTCCGACCATTCTTGTCAATGATAAAGGCCAGAAATTAGCCATGGATTGGTCTTTCAATGCCTGGGGTGGTGCTGTTGATGGTCTTTATCAAGATTATGAAGATGATGACCAAGTAGCCAGTCGTTTTGCTGAGTCCTTGGAAATGCCTGTTTATGATGCCAAACCTTTTGTCCTAGAAGGCGGAGCGATACATAGCGATGGTCAAGGAACCATTATCGTAACTGAAAGTTGCCTTCTCAGTCTTGGTCGCAATCCTCATCTGACTAAAGAGGAAATCGAGAGTACCTTATTAGAGTACCTTGGAGCTGAAAAAGTCATTTGGCTTCCTTATGGTATTTATCAGGACGAAACCAATGAACACGTTGACAATGTTGCTGCCTTTGTTGGTCCTGCTGAGCTTGTTTTGGCTTGGACAGACGACAAAAGCGATCCTCAATATGCCATGTCAGCAGCTGATTTAGCGCTTTTAGAAAAGGAAACAGATGCAAAAGGTCGTCACTTCACCATTCATAAACTTCCAATTCCAGCCCTTCATCAAGTTGTAACCAAAGAGGATTTGCCAGGCTACATCTATGAAGAAGGAGAAGAAGAGCGATACGCAGGTGAACGACTAGCAGCTTCCTACGTAAACTTTTATATCGCCAACAAGGCTGTCCTTGTTCCCCAGTTTCAAGATAAAAACGATCAAGTGGCCTTAGATATCCTCAGTAAGTGTTTCCCAGACCGTAAAGTTGTCGGAATTCCAGCCAGAGATATTCTATTAGGTGGTGGCAATATCCACTGTATCACCCAACAAATCCCAGAATAGGAGAAAAAGATGAGAAATGTAAGAGTTGCAGCTATTCAGATGAAATGCGCTAAGGATGTGGCAACAAATATCCAAACCGCAGAGCGTTTAGTACGTCATGCTGCAGAACAAGGCGCACAAATTATTCTTTTACCCGAGTTGTTTGAACGTCCCTATTTCTGTCAGGAACGCAAGTATGACTACTATCAGCATGCCCAATCTGTAGTAGAAAATACTGCCATTCAGCATTTTAAGGTGATTGCTAAGGAACTACAAGTTGTTTTACCGATCAGTTTCTATGAAAAAGATGGCAATGTCTTGTATAACTCTATTGCCGTTATTGATGCAGATGGGGAAGTGCTGGGTGTTTATCGAAAGACCCACATACCAGACGACCATTACTATCAAGAGAAATTTTATTTTACGCCTGGCAATACAGGTTTCAAGGTCTGGGATACGCGCTACGCTAAGATTGGTATCGGTATCTGTTGGGATCAATGGTTCCCTGAAACAGCGCGCTGTCTTGCGTTAAATGGTGCTGAATTGCTCTTTTATCCTACAGCCATCGGTTCAGAGCCGATTTTGGATACAGATAGTTGTGGCCATTGGCAACGTACCATGCAAGGACACGCAGCAGCAAATATTGTTCCAGTTATTGCAGCCAATCGCTATGGCTTGGAAGAGGTCACGCCTAGTGAGGAAAATGGTGGACAGAGTTCCAGTCTTGACTTCTACGGTTCATCCTTTATGACGGATGAAACAGGAGCTATTCTAGAGCGAGCTGAAAGACAAGCTGAAGCTGTTCTGTTAGCTACTTATGACCTAGACAAGGGAGCAAGCGAACGCCTAAACTGGGGCTTGTTTCGAGATAGAAGACCAGAAATGTATCAACGGATTACGGACTAGTAGGGGAGAAATGAGAGATTCATTCTGCTAGACTCGTTTTCACTAGTAACTATAGGGATATTAGGTCATCTAGGAAGTGAATTTTATATTTTAATCCTCTAAGGCTTTCTCGCGCTTTGATGCGAGGAGCTTTTCTGTTTAAGCTTTATCAATAAAACATGCTATAATAGTTGCAGAAAGGTTGGTATTTATGGCTAGAATATTGGTTATTGAAGACAATAGTGACATTCAAGAAATTTTGCGAACACTTCTTACTGAGGAGCATGAGGTGATTCAAGCCTTTTCTGGTACAGAAGGAATCATGCTTTTTGACCAAGGTGGGATTGACCTCGTTTTGCTAGATATCATGCTTCCTGGGAAAAATGGGGATCAGGTTTTAAAAGCTATCAGGGAACAAAGTCAAATTCCAGTCATTATGCTAACAGCTTTGAGCGATAAGAAGTTAATCAGTCAATACCTCTTAGACGGTGCCAACGATTACATAGTGAAACCTTTTGATTTGGACGAAGTCTTTGCCAGAGTTACTGTTCAATTACGCCAAAGTGTAGAAAAACAGCCTATGGAAATAGGAAAAACTGAACATCTGCCACAAAATTTGAAAAATATCCAGTTTGATGCCGAAAGTTTTGAAATCAAAAATAGTCAGGAAACGATTCGTCTTGCTAAGAAAGAATGCTTGATTCTCCAAACTCTCCTTAAACACCCTAAGAAAATTTTTACAAAAGAAGAACTTTATGAATTAGTCTGGGAGGATAGCTACCTACCTGGAGACAACACCCTCAATACGCATTTGAGTAATCTTCGTAAAAAATTAAACCAGCTTGACCCAAATCAAGAATATATTGAAACCATCTGGGGCGTTGGGGTAAGATTAAAAGGAGACAATCAATGATCTACATGATAATCTTTATCCTACTGGTACTCCTGATTATTTTATCGATTGCATTGATTCGCTACCATATAGCACTTAAAAACTTGAGTCAACAGATTGAAGACAAGATTCTCACGGGTAGTATGAAAAGAGTTGGCGCCAGCATTTTTTCCAAACATTTTTTACAGCTCTACCAGCAGATTGAGAATCTATTTCAGGAAGTGGAACAATCTCGGTTGGTGATGAAAAGGGAAAAGCAGACTCTGGATATGGCCATCAGCAATATTGCCCATGATATTCGGACGCCTCTGACTATCGCTTCAGGCTACACCCAACAATTGATAAAAACTCCTGAAAACAAATCAGAAACCTTACAAAAAATAGCCCAGCATCTTGATTTAGTTTCCAAACGTTTGGAGGCTCTTCTAGAATATCGTCGTTTGATGGAAGGGTCTGTCAAACCGAAACTGGAAGAAGTGGATTTTTCAGCTTTTATCACTAAAAAGACTCTAGCTTATTATGATGTTTTTCAGGCGGCAAATATCATGCTTGATTTTAAGGTTGAAGCTGGTTTAACAACAAGGACTGATGAAGACTTGCTGGATCGAATTTTACAAAATCTGCTTGGAAATGTCCTCAAGCATGGCAAGGAAGAAGCGAGGCTATCTTTGAGAAAGGAAAAGGAACAGCTTGTCTTAGAGATTGCAAACCTTGTCAAACAGCCCATCAAAAGAATAGAAAATCTCAGCAATCGTTTTTATTCTGAAAATATGTCAGATACTGAAGAATCCTCTGGTTTAGGCCTTTATATCACTGAGGAATTATGTCATCTTCTCGGTGCAGAGATGAAACTAAGCACAGATGGACAGTGGTTATCAGTTTTTATTTACTTTTAACAAAAGAAACCTCCTCTGTAGGCTAGAGGAGGTCTTTTTTATAGACTTTTCTTTTTGAAAACTGCCAGTCCACTTAGATTAAAGATTACAATAACAGCTAAGGTAACTATAAGGGTATAGAAAATGGATTCACTATTAGCAGTCATAGCATAGGAAAAATGCAAGGACAAATATGGTAAAAATTTGATATTTGGAAAAATGATCATTGGCATAGAAAGGATGATAGAGCTAATCAGATAACCAATAAATACGGCAAGATAAGAATGAGTCAGGTAGAGAATAAAGGAAATAATCGAAAGCCAAGCGAGAAGGCAGAGAAATTGAAGGAAAATCATTAAGAGGAGATTAGTAACAAAACCATCAGGTATCGTACCAAGTCCGTTTAGTAGAGTTGAGGGAACAAAAGCAATCACAAGGCTGGCGATGAGTTGTAAGAGAGCGATACTTGCTAGAACAAAGGATTTAGCGAAGAAAAACTCTGTACGAGAAACGCCAACTGTCAAACTATTTTTATAAAGCTTTCCGATTAGATCGACCCCAAGAACTAAACATGTTAGAATAATGCAGAGAAAAACAAGGTTTGAATCATTGCTAGACGCATTGATAAGAGCTTGAATACCGTCCCAACCATGGGTTGGAATTTCTGGTTCTTCTGTCTGGATTGCCATCAGATGGCCTGTAGCCCCGATAGTGGCACCCAGTAGCAAGAGGACAAAGAGAATGAATTCTGTAATCCAGAATCCTTTGGAGCGGAAAAGACGGTAAAAATCTGCTTGAATGGTATGTATCATGATTTTCCTCCTATTGGACCAATTGAGTGAAGTATTCTTCTAGGTTTTGACGGGCATAGTAAATCTCGTCAATGGCGACATCTGCCAAGGTTAATTCCTTAAGAATCTGTTTGACATCTTGTTCCTGACCAAAGATGTGGATTTCATTCTCAGGATTGACAACCTTGAACTGGAGCTGGATTTGTTCTTTCAATACTTGACAAGCTTTCTCTTTTTCGGCTGTCTTAAGCACAATGTAATCTTCACTTAGTGTTTCAAATTCAGCTTTGCTGATTTCACGGATAATCTTTCCTTGATCTAAAATACCAAAGCGATTAGCTACGAGGTAGAGTTCTGACAAGATATGGCTAGAGATGAGAATGGTTATCCCTTTTTCTTGATTTAGTCGTTGAATCATTAGTCGAAATTCTTTGATACCGATTGGGTCGAGACCGTTGATAGGTTCATCTAAGATCAGGAAGTCTGGTTTGGATAGGAGGGCAATGGCGATACCAAGTCTTTGTTTCATTCCTAGAGAGAAATCACGAAAGACTTTCTTACCTGTATCTGGCAAACCGACATAGTCTAGGGTTTCTCGAATGACTATATCAGCATTTGGAATATGCCGAATCATACAATAATACTTCAGATTTTGGTAGGCTGTTAAGTGATTATGAGCTACAGGTGATTCAATCACTGAACCTACTCGCGATAGAGACTTGGTCCACTCATTTTCCGATTGACTAGAAAAGAGGGAAACAGTTCCTTTATCCGCAAACAGTAGTTGCGTAATGATTTTTATCAAAGTGGTCTTCCCAGCTCCGTTCTTCCCGATAAGTCCATAAATATCTCCCTCTCTTATCGTTAGATGAAGATCCTGAAGGATAGCTTGTTTGTCGAAGTTTTTGGACAATCCATGAATGTCAAGTACTGTTTTCATGATTCTCTCCTTTTGATTTATTTTGTTAACTTTAGTATAAAGCATAGAAATCAAAGAAAGCTCAAGGATTTCTAAAGAGTTTCTAAAGTTTTAAGAATTCTTAAATATCAAAACCCAGTTGGCATGAACTGGGCTTCTTAATTATAAAATATACTTCTCAATGGCACGCGCAACGCCATCTTCTTCGTTGCTTGCTGTAACGGCATCCGCAAGAGATTTGACATAATCGCTGGCATTTCCCATTGCAATACCAAGCCCTGCAAATTGGAGCATTTCAATATCGTTATTAGCATCGCCCATAGCCATGATTTCTGAGGAATCAATCTTCAAAATCTCAGCTAGACGAGAAAGAGCAGTAGCCTTTGTCGTTCCAAGTGGCATGGCTTCATAAATGACAGGCTGCGAACGAACTCCACTGAATCGTTGACAGAGTTCTGTAGCAAAACGCTCTTCAAAATCGTCTGTTTGCTCCTCTGTACCTAAAAACATACCTTGGAACATACGGTACTTACCACTGGTAGCTTCCTCAAGGGAAATTTCAGTCAGGTCTGAAAAGACTAGTTTAGCATCATTTTCAATGATTTCATTAGGCTTACCACCGAGGACAAAATAATGTTCCTCATCAAAAAGAGTAAACTGAACATCACTTTTTTCAGCTAGGTCATAGAGGTACTCGATGTCTGCTGGACTGAGTTCTTGCCAATCAACCAGACTCCAATCACTGGTCTGGTGAGTTGAGCAACCGTTGTTAACAATCACATACTCATTCTGGAGGTCAAGTCCCAGTTTTTTGTAGTAGGGGAGGACACCGAAAAGCGGGCGACCTGTACAGAGAACTAGTTTGACACCTTTTTCAATAGCTTTGTGAATAGCAGTAATGTGAGCTTGTGGAATTTCCTTGGCTTCATTGAGGAGGGTTCCGTCCATATCCAAGGCTAGTAGTTTAATCATAAGACTTCCTTCTTTATCTTTTGGTATTATTATAGCATATTTTGGAGGAAAGAAGGAGGAATCTTCGGGCTAATCATGGTATAATATAGGGTAATGAAAAATTCCAACGAGGCAGAGATGAAATTACTTTATACTGATATTCGGACTTCTTTGACAGAAATTCTAACCAGAGAGGCGGAGGAGTTAGTTGCTGCGGGCAAGCGGGTCTTCTACATCGCTCCCAACTCTCTTTCTTTTGAAAAGGAACGCGCCGTGCTGGAATGCTTATCCCAGCAGGCTTCTTTTGCGATTACCGTTACGCGCTTTGCTCAAATGGCTCGTTACCTGATTTTGAATGATTTGTCTGCCAAAACCAGTCTAGATGACATCGGTCTTGGGATGGCCTTTTACAAATGCCTTGCCGAACTTGATCCTAAGGATTTACGTGTTTATGGAGCTATCAAGCAGGATCCTCAATTTATCCAGCAGTTGATTGATCTTTATCACGAGATGACGACTGCTCAAATGAGTTTTTTGGACTTGGAGAGTTTGACGGATGAGGACAAGAGAGCCGATTTACTCTTGATTTTTGAGAAAGTAACGGCCTATCTCAATCAAGGGCAATTGGCTCAGGGAAGTCAGTTGTCCCATTTGATTGAGGCTATCGAGAATAACAAGGTAAGTAGTGATTTTACTCAAATCGCCTTGGTTATTGATGGATTTACCCGTTTTTCTGCCGAAGAAGAGCGGATTGTGGACCTACTTCACGGCAAGGGTGTTGAGATTGTCATTGGAGCCTATGCTAGTAAGAAAGCCTATACTAGCCCTTTTAGTGAGGGTAATCTCTATCAAGCCAGTGTGGAGTTTCTCCATCATTTAGCCTCTAAATACCAAACTCCTGCTCTGGATTATTCTCAAACTCATGAGAAGATGGATAGTTTTGACAAGGCCTCTCGTTTGTTGGAGTCTTCTTATGACTTTTCAGAACTCTCTTTGGATGTCGATGAGAAAGACCGTGAAAACTTACAAATCTGGTCTTGTTTGACGCAAAAGGAAGAGTTGGAGTTGGTAGCCCGTAGCATCCGTCAGAAATTGCATGAGAACTCAGATCTGAGTTACAAGCATTTCCGTATTCTCTTGGGGGATGTAGCTTCTTATCAATTATCTCTAAAAACGATTTTTGACCAGTATCAGATTCCTTTCTATCTTGGTAGAAGCGAATTCATGGCTCATCATCCCTTGACACAGTTTGTCGAATCTATTTTGACTTTGAAACGCTATCGTTTCCGTCAGGAGGATTTGATCAACCTTCTTAGAACAGGTTTGTACACCGACCTTACTCAGGCTGATATTGATGCTTTTGAGCAATATATCCGCTATCTTAGTATCAATGGCTTGCCAGCCTTTCAGCAAGCCTTCACCAAATCCCACCATGGAAAATTTGATTTAGGGCGTTTGAATGCCCTTCGTCTGCGTATTTTAACACCTCTTGAGACTCTTTTTGCTAGCCGAAAACAAAAGGCTGAAAATCTCTTGCAAAAGTGGAACTCTTTTCTAAAAGAAGGAGCTGTGACCAAGCAGTTACAAGATTTGACAGCCACCATGGAAGCTCTTGAACAGGAAAGACAAGCTGAAGTTTGGAAGGCTTTCTGTCATGTTTTAGAACAATTTGCGACCGTTTTTGCTGGTTCACAAGTTAGTCTAGAGGACTTTCTAGCCTTGCTCCATTCTGGAATGAGTTTGTCCCAATACCGTACCATTCCAGCAACAGTGGACACTGTTCTGGTGCAGAGTTACGATTTGATTGCGCCTCTGACAGCTGACTTTGTCTATGCCATTGGGCTGACTCAGGATCATTTACCAAAAATTGCGCAAAACACTAGTCTTTTGACTGATGAAGAAAGACAAAGTCTAAACCAAGCGACTGAAGAAGGCGTTCAATTGCTGATTGCAAGTAGTGAGAATCTCAAGAAAAATCGCTATACTATGCTTTCCTTGGTCAATTCTGCTCGTAAGCAGTTGATCTTGTCGGCTCCAAGCCTTTTTAATGAAAGTGAAAGCAAGGAGTCAGCCTATCTTCAAGAGTTGGTCCATTTTGGATTTAGGCGGAAAGAGAAAAGGATGAATCACAAAGGGCTGTCTAAGGAGGATATGGGGTCCTATCACAGTCTTTTGTCTAGTCTGGTTGCCTATCATCAGCAGAGTGAGACGAGTGAGAATGAACAAGATTTGACATTTATTAAGGTGCTGGCGCGTGTGATGAGTAAAAAACTAGACCAGCAAGGTCTGGAAAATCCAGCCCTGCCAACCAGCCCGAGTAGCAAGCCCTTAGCCAAGGATACCTTACAAGCTCTTTATCCTACTAATCAGGAGTTTTACCTGTCTACCTCCGGTTTGACGGAGTTTTATCGCAATGAATATAGTTATTTTCTTCGCTACGTGTTAGGCTTGCAGGAGGAATTGCGCCTGCGTCCAGATGCTCGTAGTCATGGGAATTTCTTACACCGCATTTTTGAACGCGCCTTGCAGTTGCCTGACGAAGATTCCTTTGACAAACGTCTAGAACAGGCTATCCAAGAAACCAGTCAAGAACGGGAATTTGAGGCTATTTATCAGGAAAGTTTGGAAGCCCAGTTTACCAAGGAAGTTTTGCTTGATGTTGCACGGACGACTGGTCACATTCTCCGCCATAATCGAGCCATCGAGACTATTAAAGAAGAGGCAAATTTTGGTGGAAAAGAGCAGGCCTTTATTCAATTAGACAATGGACGCAGTGTCTTTGTACGAGGTAAGGTTGACCGCATTGACCGATTAAAAGCTGATGGGGCGATTGGAGTGGTAGACTACAAATCTAGTCTGACTCAGTTCCAGTTTCCTCATTTCTTTAATGGGCTCAATTCCCAGTTGCCAACCTATCTAGCTGCCCTAAAAAGAGAAGGGGAGCAGAACTTTTTCGGTGCCATGTACTTGGAAATGGCTGAGCCTGTCCAATCTCTGATGGCCGTTAAAAGTCTAGCAGGTGCAGTAGTAGAAGCCAGCAAATCTATGAAATACCAAGGCCTCTTTTTAGAAAAAGAAAGCAGTCATTTGGGCGAATTTTATAATAAAAACAAGACCAATCAGCTGACGGATGAGGAATTCCAGCTCCTGCTGGACTACAATGCCCAACTTTACAAGAAAGCAGCTGAGAAGATTTTAACAGGCCAGTTCGCCATTAATCCTTATACCGAAAATGGCAGAAGTATTGCACCGTATGTTCAGCAACACCAAGCCATCACTGGATTTGAAGCCAATTACCACTTGGGTCAAGCCCGTTTCCTAGAAAAGTTGGACTTAGCTGATGGCAAGCGTCTGGTCGGAGAAAAATTCAAGCAAGCTTGGTTTGAAAAAATAAGAGAGGAGTTGAATCGATGAAGCCTATTCCCTTTTTAACTGAGGAGGAGATTCAAAAACTGCAAGAAGCAGAAGCAAATTCGAGCAAGGAACAAAAGAAGACTGCCGAGCAAATCGAAGCTATCTACACTTCTGGTCAGAATATCCTGGTTTCAGCGTCGGCTGGTTCTGGGAAGACTTTTGTCATGGCCGAGCGTATTTTGGACCAATTGGCGCGTGGAGTGGAAATCAGTCAACTCTTTATCTCAACCTTTACCGTCAAAGCTGCCACAGAGCTTAAAGAACGTTTGGAGAAAAAAATAAGCCAACAAATCCAAGAAAGTATCGATGTTGACCTCAAACAACACTTGGGTCGCCAGTTGGCAGACCTACCCAACGCATCCATCGGAACCATGGACTCTTTTACACAAAAATTCCTTGGCAAACATGGTTATCTGCTTGATATTGCGCCAAATTTCCGTATTTTACAAAACCAAAGCGAGCAACTTCTTCTAAAAAACGAAGTCTTTCATGAGGTATTTGAAGCCTATTACCAAAGCAAACAGAAAGAGACCTTTAGTCATTTGCTGAAAAATTTTGCAGGGCGTGGCAAGGATGAACGTGGTCTGCGCCAGCAGGTCTATAAAATCTATGACTTCCTCCAATCCACCAGCAATCCTCAGAAATGGTTAAGTGAATCTTTCCTCAAAGGTTTTGAAGAGGCTGATTTTATCAGTGAAAAAGAAAAACTGACCACACAAATCCAGCAAGCCCTTTGGGATTTGGAAAGCTTTTTCCGTTATCATCTGGATAATGATGCCAAGGAGTTTGCAAAGGCTCCCTATTTAGAAAATGTTCAGTTAGTTTTGGATGAAATTGCCTCCTTAAATCAGGAGTCCGATAGTCAGGCTTATCAAGTAGTGCTTGCGCGTGTCGTCGCAATTTCGAAAGAGAAAAACGGTAGATCTCTAACTAATGCCAGTCGTAAGGCTGATTTGAAGCCACTGGCTGATGCCTATAACGAAGAGAGAAAGACCCAGTTTGCTAAACTAGGACAACTAGCAGATCAGATAACGATTCTCGACTATCAAGAACGTTACCATGAAGACTCCTGGGAACTAGCTAAAACCTTCCAAGCCTTCATGAGTGATTTTGTAGAATCTTATCGTCAGCGTAAACGTCAGGAAAATGCCTTTGAATTCGCTGATATCAGCCATTACACCATTGAGATTTTAGAGAAATTCCCGCAAGTTCGTGAAGCTTATCAGGAACGTTTCCACGAAGTCATGGTCGATGAGTATCAGGATACCAACCACATTCAAGAACGGATGTTGGAATTGCTGTCGAATGGCCACAATCGCTTTATGGTGGGAGATATCAAGCAGTCTATCTATCGTTTCCGTCAGGCAGATCCGCAGATTTTCAATGAAAAATTCCAACGCTATGCGCAAAATCCAAAAGAAGGCAAGCTAATTCTCCTCAAGGAAAATTTCCGTAGTAGTTCAGAAGTACTGTCAGCAACCAATGATGTCTTTGAACGTCTCATGGACCAAGAGGTCGGCGAAATCAACTATGATAACATGCACCAGCTTGTTTTTGCCAATACCAAACTGACTCCCAATCCAGACAACAAGGCAGAATTTCTCCTCTACGACAAGGACGACACAAGTGAGGAAGAAGAGAGTCAAACAGAAACAAAACTAACTGGTGAGATGCGATTAGTCATTAAGGAGATTCTGAAACTCCATCAGGAACAAGGTGTTGCCTTTAAAGAAATTGCCCTTCTGACCTCCAGCCGCAGTCGTAATGACCAGATTCTTCTCGCCCTGTCTGAGTACGGAATTCCTGTCAAAACTGACGGAGAGCAAAACAATTATCTTCAATCCCTAGAAGTGCAAGTCATGCTAGACACCCTTCGTGTCATTCACAATCCTCTTCAAGACTATGCCTTGGTTGCCCTTATGAAGTCTCCTATGTTTGGATTTGATGAGGACGAGTTAGCACGTTTATCTCTTCAGAAAGCAGAGGATAAAATCCAAGAAAATCTCTATGAGAAACTAGTAAATGCTCAAAAACAGGTAAGCAGCCAAAAAGGCTTGATTCACTCAGCTCTAGCTGAGAAACTAAAGCAATTCATGGATATCTTAGCCTCTTGGCGTTTGTATGCCAAAACCCACTCCCTCTATGACCTGATTTGGAAGATTTATAACGACCGTTTTTACTACGATTATGTTGGGGCTTTGCCAAATGGGCCTGCTAGACAGGCAAATCTCTATGCCCTAGCTCTGCGTGCTGATCAGTTTGAAAAGAGTAATTTCAAAGGCTTGTCACGTTTTATTAGCATGATTGATCAAGTTTTAGAAGCCCAGCACGATCTTGCAAGCGTGGCTGTCGCACCGCCAAAAGATGCAGTAGAGCTCATGACCATCCACAAGAGTAAAGGGCTGGAGTTTCCTTACGTCTTTATACTCAATATGGATCAAGATTTCAACAAGCAAGACAGCATGTCAGAAGTCATTCTCAGTCGTAAAAATGGACTAGGTGTCAAGTATATTGCCAAGATGGAGACGGGAGCAGTGGAAAATCACTATCCTAAAACCATCAAGCTCTCTATTCCTAGCCTGACCTATAGACAGAACGAAGAGGAATTACAGCTGGCAAGCTATTCAGAGCAGATGCGTCTCCTTTACGTTGCCATGACGCGTGCTGAGAAAAAGCTCTATCTTGTCGGCAAGGGTTCTCGTGAAAAGCTGGAAGCCAAGGAATACCCAGCAGCTAAAAATGGAAAACTAAACAGTAACACTAGACTTCAAGCAAGGAATTTCCAAGATTGGCTTTGGGCTATCAGCAAAGTGTTTGCAAAGGATCATCTCAACTTTAGCTATCGTTTTGTTGGTGAAGATCAGCTGACTAGAGAAGCTATCGGAGAGTTGGAAAACAAGAGCCCTCTCCAAGATAGCTCTCAAGTAGATAACCGTCAGTCAGAAACCATCAAAGAAGCCCTTGAAATGCTGAAAGAGGTTGAAGTCTATAATACTCTTCACCGCGCAGCCATTGAACTTCCTAGTGTTCAAACCCCAAGTCAAATCAAGAAATTCTACGAACCCGTTATGGATATGGAAGGTGTCGAGATTGCTAGTCAAGGCCAGGCAGTAGACAAGAAAATTAGCTTTGAGTTGCCAGATTTTTCAACCAAAGAAAAGGTGACTGGAGCTGAGATTGGTAGTGCTACCCACGAACTCATGCAGAGAATGGATCTCAGTCAGAGACCAACGCTTGCTAGTCTGACAGAAATTCTTAAACAAGTTCAAACTAGCCCAGCTGTCAGAGACAGGATCAATCTTGCTAAAATTCTTGCATTCTTTGACACAGCACTCGGTCAGGAAATTCTTGCAAATACCGACCATCTTTATCGCGAGCAACCTTTCTCCATGCTCAAACGAGACCAAAAGAGTAAGGAAGACTTCGTTGTCCGTGGTATCCTTGATGGCTATCTACTTTACGAAGATAAAATTGTTCTGTTCGACTATAAGACAGACCGCTATGATGATCCAAGTCAACTCATTGATCGCTATCGTGCTCAATTAGCCCTATACGGAGAGGCTTTATCTCGAGCCTATTCGATTGAAAATATTGACAAATACTTGATTTTACTCGGTAAAGACGAGGTTCAAGTTGTAAAAGTATAATTTATACTCTTCGAAAATCTCTTCAAACCAGGTCAGCTTCACCTTGCCGTAGGTATGGTTACTGACTTCGTCAGTTCTATCCACAACCTCAAAACTGTGTTTTGAGCAACCTGCGGCTAGCTTCCTAGTTTGCTCTTTGATTTTCATTGAGTATTAGAAAGGAGACCTCATGACACTTCCAGTTAGAAAATCCCTGCATGATGCGGTGTTACAAGCTTCAAAAGCTGATACTTGGGAACAAGCTATCAAGGAATGGAATGAAGTTTCCTTGATTTTTAACGGTATCGGCCGTAGCAATTGTGTCTGTGGAAATGCTATCAAATACGCCTACGAACTCTTTAACGGTGTCACAGGTCAACGCCTCTTTCCGATTGGTAGCGACTGTGTTCGTCATTTTCATCGATTGACCCTTGACCAGCAACTGGAAGAGGAAGAAAAACTGCTCAGAAAGGTTGAAAATCTGACCAGAAAAGCCCAGAAAAAGGAGAAAATCAAGGTCAATAAAAGTGACTTTGATGAGCGTCTTCTAAAATGGCTCTGGGAAAAAGGTGTTTTTAAACCCAATCGTGGCAATCAGTTCTCACCTGAGAAAGACTACCAGCTCTTCCTAGAAGTTTTTCAAGGAGGAAGTTGGACCAAGGCAGAACCCAAGAAGAAGGCTCGTATGGAAGAAGTCCTTGAAAAGTGTATCAAACCCTTTTTACTTGGAAAACCAGATGACCAACTCTACCTTGTAAAGCTAGGTAAGGAGAAAATTGACTACGAACAAGAACTGCGTATCCAGGCTGAGAAAGAGCGCAGGAAGAGGGATAAAATCGCCAAGCAGTATGCAGACAATCTAGTCCTAGCCATGGGCCCAGCAGAGCGTGCTTATCAGGATTACTTTGGCTTTACAGAAACCCTAACCCAAGAAGAACGCAAATGGGAGAAAATACTTTTTGGTAAAAATAGGACAGAACGGGTTGTCAAGGCCAAACAATACCAAAAAGAGTTGGAAAAAGACCAACGAATTGCCAGTCAGGATCCAATTGAAAGAAAACAGAAGCAGACCTGGCTCCTCAATTCCTATTTCCGTGAGCTTCCTGAAGAAAAATCTAGATTTGCTCGGCTCTTATTAGAATATCGAAAAAGTGGAGAAATCCCCTTTTCAACTGAATATCTGTCAGATCATCTGCTCGACTTTTTCTATAAAATGAAAGCCTTTGAGTTTGAAATCGCACCAGAACAAGTCCGAGACTTTCTAAAAGAAAGTCTCCAGTCAGATCATCTATCCTCAGCACAGGAAAGCTGGATAGAAGGCATTCTCCTCAACTGCATCAAACCATTTTTAGAGCGATTATTGATATGAGTAACACCTACCGTGGAAATACCATGGTAGGTGTTATTTTTTAAATAGTCAGTATCATTCTCTACAGATTTAATAAAAAAAGAATTTACTTATGCATATATTTTTTATTACACTGGATAACTTTTAAAAACTTATAAGAATAACTAGCTTATTTTTAGGTTTCGTAGTATAATAACATCAGGAAAATAAACTGTATAAACTAATATTTATAGGTTATTCAAAACGCTTATAAATGTGTTAAGATTTCATTATAGATCTCAAACATATATTATATATGCAAATGTCACATGATTGATACTCACTCTCACATTGTTTTTGGTGTCAATTATGAACTAAGCACAAAAGAAAAAAGAGCCTGAGTTATTTGTAGTGAAGCCTGAGTCGATTATTACGAACGATATATTTGAAAAAAATAATTATTGTTTTACTTTTCACGCTTCAAGTTTGAGAATTTTCTCATTTTATGATATATTTAAATCCGATTTATACATAACGAGTATATATTTATAATGAACCTGTATTTTCTGGTTGTAGTTTCTATATACGACTAGACGCACTTTTATATTTATGTGTATTATCAAGGAGAAAGATGATGAACTATAGAAGAGCCAAGAGAATAATCGGTCTTCTGATTTCTATATTATTATTAATTTTAATAATCCCAATTTGTCTCATTGCTTGCTTCTTTATTGTCATCGAATCAAGCGGAAACCCCATTTACATGCAAGAAAGAGTTGGTTTAAATGGACAAAAATTCATAATGTACAAACTACGTTCCATGTATTTAGATGCCGAGAAGAACGGATATCAATGGGCGGAAAAAAATGATCCACGGATAACGAAGATTGGACGTTTTATACGCAGAACTCGAATTGATGAATTTCCACAAATTATTAATATTATTAAAGGCGAGATGTCTATTATCGGTCCTCGACCAGAAAGACCAGAATTTGTTAACGAATTTTTAAAATATATTCCTGATTTTAATGAGCGATTGGCTGTTCGTCCAGGAATTACAGGCTGGGCTCAGGTAAATGGTGGCTATGAATTATCTCCAAAAGAAAAATTAGGATATGATGTTTACTATATCAGACATGAAAGTATTAAATTAGATTTCCTTATTTTACTAAAAACAATTAAAGTTATTTTTAATGGACATGGATTTAGATAATTCAGATAGGGAAGAAAAGTAAAGGACAAAAATAAAAGATGAGTATTTTCAATAAAAATATCAACAGAATTTTTACTTTAATTAAAAGTAAATTTCTGTTTCTAATCCTTTTTACATTAATAGGGACGACAGCAGTTGGTCTATATACTGTTTTTATCATTTCTCCTATATACAGTGTCTCCTCTAAGCTCATAATGAAGAACACTTCAAGCCAAACAAATGGTCAGAATAATGATACACAAACAATTGAAGCCATAAATCTCTTTCAAAGACAAGCTAAGACTTATTTAGAAATAGCAGATCTTCCTCCAGTAAAAGAAGATACCAATAAAGCATTAGGTTTGTCTCCGGATGAAATTGCTAAAATCAAATCGGTTAAATTAACAAATGACACAGGTTCTCAGTTGGTCACAGTAACAGTAAGAGCGCTAGATAGAGATTTAGGGGAGCGTTATATAAAAGAGTATGTAACTCAATACAAAAAATTTACAGCAGATCGATTAGGACGTGATAATTTATCAGTTGTTATAGAAGCTTTAGGAAGTAACAATCCAGTTTATCCTATTTTATGGAAAAATCTTCTTGTATCTATTCTAGTATTTTCTTTCATAGGATTTAATATCATCTTTATTAAGTATGTATTGAGTGACTCGATTGATTCTTATGAAGATTTGGAAGAGCTTGTTGGGAAACCTGTCCTTGGCATGATTCCAACTATAGAGAAAAAGAAGAGAGGTTAGTACCATGCATATAGAAGTTATCCATAATAGCAAATCTCTTGTAGCTGAGTCCTTTAGAACTTTAAGAAGTAATCTTCAGTTCTCAGAATTCGGGAAAAATATCAAATTGATTGTCGTTACAAGTGCCAATCCTAACGAAGGAAAGAGTGAAGTCAGTATCAATCTTGCTGCCTCTTTGGCTCAACAAGGGAAAAAAGTGATTATCATAGATGCAGATATGCGTAAACCAACCCAACATAAATTAACAGAGCTAAACAACACTGTAGGATTAAGCACCTTTCTATTAAAAAGGTCAGGTGTAGATTCCATTAATCATTTGACGATAAATGATGTGAATTTAGATGTACTGACTTCAGGACCTGTTCCACCTAATCCTTCTGAGATGTTAGCTAGTTCTTCTATGGATGAAACACTTAAAGCATTTGAGGATTTTTATGACTATGTCATTATCGATACACCTCCCTTGCTAGCAGCAACGGATGCTCAAATTTTAGCAAGTATTGCTGACGCCACACTTCTAGTCGTAGATACAAAAAAATCAAAACGTCGACAGATCACTGAAGCAAAACGTAGATTAGATAATGTTGGAGCTAGACTACTTGGTGTGATAATGAATAAAATAGATTCACATAAAGACACCTATTATTACTATTATTAAAATAACTATTTGAAAGGCTAAGGATAAAGAAAAAAATGGCAATCTATCTTTTAATGTTCGTTTATATCTCTTTCCTTGCCTTTTTCTCATTAAAATATGAGGATAAAGAACAAGAGTTAAGATTTCTTGTTCTTCCGACTTTCTTCTTTTTTTTAATCATTGCAGGTTTTCGTACTTCTAGCGTCGGAGGAGATTTAGGAACCTATATCCATATTTTTGAATCGAATCATTTACAACTTCCAGACTTATCACATTTCTTTAGTTCTCGATTTGAAATTGGTTATTTAGTAAGTAATATTTTTCTAAGAAACTTTAGTGATCACTATCCCTTTTTATTATTTGCCTATGCCTTTATAACTTTAGTTGCCTGGTTTTTTGTGCTTTATAAGCATTCTAAAAATGTTTACATGAGTTTATTGATTTACCTCAGCTCATTAGGACTCTTTTTTTATTCCTTATCAAATATCAGACAAGGTCTGGCGATTGCTTTAAGTTTTTTAGGATTTCATTACTTAGTAAAAAATAAGAAGGTTTTAGCATGGGTATTTATCTTACTAACTCCCTTATTTCATACATCTGGTATCGTCTGCCTCTTGTTTTTCCCTCTTAAAAAAATCGTTTTAAACAAAAAAGCATACCAGTTTGTGTTCCTTGTATTTCTTATCCTCTTTCCTTTCATCAAACAAATTGTCACTACCTTTATTTCTTTCTTTCCCCAATATACTTCCTATCTGGAATCATCATGGTTTTTGGAAAGCAATAAATGGGCACCTGTATTTTTAACAATTTGGTATGGTATAGTTCTGCTTTTGGGAGAACTAGTGATTAGAAAGAAAAAATTATCTACTGAAGAAGAATATATAAGAAGTCTATTCTTTATCACCTTTTTACTAACCGCGTCAACTTTGCAAACAAGCCTTTTTGGTAGATTCGCACACTACTTTACCCCCTTTATTTGCCTATATATCCCCATGATTTTATCTAAAATAGGTGAAAAAAAAGTTCAGTGGATTTTATTTTATTTGGTGATATTGGTTTATGCTTCAATCTTTCTAGTCATTGTTTACTTTAAAACTGACTGGTACCATGTCGTTCCCTACCGTTCGGTTATTGTAGATTGGTTAATTGGGAATTAGATTTAGGAGTTATAAAATGAAATTTTCAGTTTTAACTACAGTCTATAAAAAAGAAACTCCTAGAAATTTAAGGAAAAGTTTACTAAGCTCTTACCATCAGACCATTAAACCAGCAGAAATCATTTTAGTTTGTGATGGTGCATTGACAGAAGAGTTAGATAGAGAAATCGAAAAGTTGCAGAGAGAAATCCCGATTTTAAAGGTTTTCCATTTACCTGAAAACTTAGGCTCAGGACCAGCCTCTCTCTTTGGAGTTAATCAATGTCAAACAGAATTCATTGCAAGAATGGACAGTGATGACTATTCTCTAGAAACAAGGTTTGAGAAACAATTAGCAGCCTTTGAAAAAAATCCCAATCTCATCATGGTTGGTTCCAATATCCTAGAGAAAAATACAGAATTTACCGCCTTAAAGAAAGTACCAGAAACTACAGCCGAAATTCGTCAATATTCGAAAATGAGAAATCCCTTTAATAATCCATCGAGTATGATGAAAAAAGAGTATATCTTGAAGGCTGGTAATTATCGTAAATTCCGTTATCTAGAGGATTATGACCTCACAATGAGATTGTTACATGATAATCCAACTAAGGATTTTTTAAATATCCAGGAACCTTTAGTAGTCATGCAGACAAACGATTCTAGCTATCTGAGGAGGGGCGGTTTCCTGTATGTAAAGACTGACTTTATGCTCCAATTAGATTTTTATCGCAGAAGAGATATTACTTTAGTAGAATTTCTTAGAAATATTTTCCTTCGTAATGCGATTCGAATTCTTCCGAATTCAATTAGGAAATGGGTCTATAAGAAAAAAATGAGAGAAGAAGTAGAGGTGATTAAGAAGATATGAAGAGAGTCATTACATACGGAACATTTGATTTATTGCATTACGGTCATATTAACCTTTTAAAAAGGGCAAAAGCTTTGGGAGATTATCTCATAGTCGCCCTTTCTACCAATGAATTTAATAAGCTAGAAAAGAATAAAGAATGTTATTTTGATTACGAGAAAAGAAAATCTCTATTAGAGGCTATCAGATATGTGGATCTCGTCATACCAGAAGAAAATTGGGATCAAAAAATCTCAGACATAGAAAAGTATCATGCTGATGTGTTTGTCATTGGAGATGATTGGCAGGGCAAATTTGATTATTTAAGTGATTTGGGAATAGAGGTTGTTTACCTATCACGAACAAAAGAAATTTCAACATCTAAGATAAAGAATGATTTGAATCAAGGGAACTAGGATGAAGTATCGTGTCATACATGTAACAGGTGGTGTAAGAAATACCATGAGCGGGGTACAAAGTTTTATCAAAAATCATATCCCAAATAATGATCAAGAGTTTGAATATATGGTTGGAGAGTCAAATGGAGACGCTCAGTTTCCATTTAATCAATACCTGGATGAAAAAGAAATCAAACGTATTGTATTCCCTGCCCTAAAGATTTCTAAACTATTTTCCTATGCGAGAGAGTGCCGTCAATTTTATGAAAATAATAAAATTGACATTCTACATGTTCATAATCCTATAACCGCTTTTATACATAATTACTATGCTCGAAAAAATAGTGTTCTAGTTAGGATTTACCACAATCATAGTAGTCAATTTTCAGACACTTGGTTAAAAAGTATTCGCAATCGCTTTTTGGTCTTTTTAGCCCTGAAAAACGCGACTCATCGTATCTCTTGTGGTCAATTAGCTGGACTAAAGATATTTGGAAAGAAATCCTTTCAAATCCTTCCAAATGCAATTGACATCGATAAGTATCGCTTTTCTCCGATTTTTCGAGAAGAAATTCGCAAAGAGTTTCATATAGCTGAATATCAAAAAGTAGTTGGGATGATTGGTATTTTAAATCCCTTCAAAAATCAGAGGTTTTTGATTGAAGTTGCTAAAGAATTGCCTGATGTTACTTTTTTCTTTGTTGGTGAAGGACCAGATCGTGACATTTTAGAAGAAAACAGCAAGGAATTGAAGAATATCATCTTCACAGGAAAAAGAGAAGATGTTCATAAATTTTATTCAGCCTTTGATATTTTTGCCTTTCCTTCTTTGTATGAAGGTTTCCCAATCGTACTGGTAGAAGCTCAATGTTCTGGAGTCAATATTATCATGAATGAAACAATTGATCCAACAACTCAGATAGTTGGTAAACTCTGTACAGCTCTGCCGCTAGATAAGGCTAAATGGGTAGACTATATAGAAAAGGCGCCTTTCAGGGAGAAGCAACGACAGCTGAATGAACACCTAAAGCGATTTGACATTGAAGAAAATGTTCAAAATTTAAAAGAAATTTATAAGCAAGGTTTAAAAAGAGAATGATCAACTATTTAAAACCCTTACTTTTTAAAGTAAGTGATTTTACTTATAAGATAAATAAAATTATTCCCAAGAAAAGGAACAGAATTGTTCTGTATTCTAACTGGGGGTTTAGAGATAATCTTAGAACACTCTATCACTATTTATTGGATAATAACTACCAAGAAGCATATGAAATTGTTTGTGCTTCTAATAATTTTTATCATTTAGACAAAGAAAATGATGTAAAATATATTTCTATTTATCGAGGTTTCTTTTATTTTTTAACATCTAAATATTTTTTCTATTCATTTGGCAAGTATCCTATAAAACCTGCTCCAGACCAGATGGTTGTCAACTTGTGGCATGGAATGCCCTTGAAAAAAATTGGGAATCTTGAAGTTGGAATGGAAAAGATTGACTATAATTTCTTTACAAAATTAGTCTCCTCTTCAGAATTATTTACTCCAATCATGAAAGCTGCTTTTAATGCTAAAGATGAGCAGATGCTTCTTGTTGGAAATATTCGAAATGATGAGCTCTTTAAAGAGAAAAAAGAGAAGAAAATCATTTGGATGCCAACTTATCGTAATTCTAAAAATTATCATGACAGCCAAGCAGCATTGATATTTTCTTTAGAAGAAGAGGACTTTCAAAACATTGAAGTACTACTCTCAAACTATGGGTATCAACTTTATATTAAACTTCACCCTCTTGAGGAATCTCAGTTAAAATTTGAAAGAAATTATTCGACCATTCATCTATTATCAGAAGATATCATTAGTGAGCAGTATGGGACTTTATATACCTTTTTGGGCACAACCAGTGCATTGATTACAGATTATTCTTCAGTATTTTTAGATTATTATTTATTAAATAGGCCAGTTGCATTTACCATTAATGATTATGAGGAATACAAGGAAAAAAGAGGTTTTGTGTTTGAAGATGTGAAGAATTTAATGGTGGGAAGTGTCATTCGTGATTCGCATGATTTATTAGAATTTCTAGAGAGTGTCATGAGATCTGAAGATCCTTATATTGACGAACGAAAAATAGTCAATAACAAGGTTAATGCCATTCAAAAAGATTTTACAAAGACACTTTTGGATGAAATTGGATTAAGGAAATAAGGTTAGGATAAAGAATGATTAGTGTAATCGTACCTGTTTATAATGTGGAAACTTATCTGGAAGAATGTTTAGATAGCATTCAAAACCAAACCTACACAGATTTTGAAGTCCTTTTAGTAAATGATGGTTCAACAGATGGTTCACAAGCTATTTGTGAGCGTTATTGCCAAGCAGATAAGCGTTTCCGATTAATCAATCAAAGCAACCAAGGCCAAAGTGTTGCACGAAATAATGGAGTAACAGCTTCAACAGGCGAGTTTATTGCATTTGTAGATAGTGATGACATTATCCTACCAAATTATTTAGAAACCTTAATGCACTATATGAGTGACGACGTAGATATTGTGGAAAGTCAGTTCACCGTACATAAAAAGAAATTCTTGGCAGAAAATTCTCAAGATACAAAAATTCTTTTTGAGGGAAATTCTGAAGAAGCAGTGAAAGTTGTCCCTAACCATCTACTAAGTGTCAATCCAGTCACAAAGCTTTATAGAAGAGCTATTGTCGAAGCTGTCCCCTACCTAGAAGAGCTCATTTTTGAAGATATTTATAGCGGAATTGGTATGCTTAAATATATCCGAAAGATTGTTAAAATCGATTATGTAGGCTATTATTACCGTCAACATGCGACTAGTACTATGCATAGAACATTTACCGAGAAAAATCTAGATGTGTTTACAGTAAGTGACCAATTGATTGACTTGTATTCTGATAGGGAAGAACTTCTTCCTTATATTGGTAAATACCTAGTTCATGTAGCAACCATGCATTATCAAGACTATATTCAAAAAGGAAATCCATTTGCAGAAGTCTATAATCAGAAATTGGCCGACTATGTAACTATCACCAAGAAAAATCCTGAGGTAGCCAAAAGTTCACGTATGATTAGACTTTATAATCTGTGCCCAAGATACTATAACACCATCCTATTTCCGTTCTATCACTTTATGTGGAAATGGAAAAATGGCATTAAGGACGATAAGATAGAAGAATGAAGAAATATCATTCAAGAGGGAAAGAGGAAAATGATTAGCGTAATCGTTCCAGTTTATAACGTGGAAGAATATCTGGAAGAATGTCTAGAGAGTATTCGAAAGCAAACCTATCAAGATATAGAAGTTATTTTAGTCAATGATGGTTCTACAGATGGCTCCCAAGCTATTTGTGAGCATTTTTGCCAAACAGATAATCGCTTCCGATTGATCAATCAAAAAAATCAAGGTCAAAGTGTAGCCAGAAATCGTGGTGTTAAAGAATCTGTTGGGCAATATATTATGTTTGTGGATAGCGATGATGTGATCAATACAAGCGTGTTAGAAGTATTACTTCCTTACATGAAGATGGATGTAGATATCGTAGAATGTAGAATGACAAGAAATAAAGAAGAGTTCTTTCTTAATAGAACTTCTACAATTGCATTCGAAGGAAATGCTAAAAAAGCAATTCTTAATTGTATTGCGTTTAAAGAAGTGAAGTTTTGTGCTTTTACGAAATTATATAGAAGAGAAATTGTTGAAAAAGTTCCATTTTTAGAAGGTTATATTTATGAAGATGTCTTTACAGGAATAAATTATTTAAAACATATTCGAAAAATAGTAATTGTTGATTATATCGGTTATTACTATCGTGTTCGTCCCAATAGTACTATGACAAAATCCTTTAATGAAAAAGATTTAGATATTTTTAAAGTNGGAAATCAGTTAATAGATTCTTTTAAAGATGATGAAGATATGCTTCCTTATATTGGATATTTTATGTTTTATATAGGTCATGGACACTATTTAAAAGATGGGATAAATAAGAAGAATCCATATGTCGATTTATATGAAGATTTTATTCGAAAGGCTGCTTTTATAGCAAAGCAATCTAAGGAAGTTGTCCAGAAATATCGTTTATTGCGACTGTACTTACTTGCTCCAAAATATTATACAACGATTACTCATTCCATTTATACAAGTATACAAAAGATTTGGATATCTACTAAAAAAGTAATGAATCATCTAAATGATAAATTACATATAGGAAAAAATTGATTATTTGAATATGTAGAATAAGACAATAAATTATAAGGGTGATGTCAGAATGAAAATGATTAGTGTAATAGTTCCAGTTTATAATGTAGAAAATTATCTGGAAGAATGTTTAGAGAGTATAAAAAATCAAACGTATACAGATATCGAAGTAATATTAGTTAACGATGGATCTACTGATGGTTCCCAAGCTATTTGTGAGTATTTTTGCCAAACAGATAAGCGTTTCCGATTGATCAATCAAAAAAATCAAGGTCAAAGTGTAGCCAGAAATCATGGCGTAAAAGAATCTATTGGTGAATATATCATGTTTGTCGATAGTGATGATGTTGTAAGTCTTGGTCTGTTAGAACAACTAATGAAGTATATGTCTGATGGAATTGATATTGTAGAATGTAATAGAACCGAGGATATTCAATGTTTAAATTCCGAAGGAAAAGTAATTGATCTTAAAGAATTTGATTCAAATGAAGCATTATACCAATGTTTTAATCATGGAGTAAGTTGGAGCCCTGTCGCAAAACTCTATCGCCGTAAAATAGTGGAGAAAGTTCCATTTTTAGAAAATTTAATTTATGAAGATTTTTATACTGGAATCGTCTCTTTAAAATATACTNATAAAATGAGAAAAATTGACTATATTGGTTATTATTATCGATATCATACTTCTAGTACAATGAATCAGACATATTCAGAAAAGAATCTTGATATTTTTAAAGTTGGCAAAAAATTATTAGAGGAATTTAGAGAAGATAATTGGTTACCTTATGTAGGGAATATGTTATTTTTAGTCGGTATCGGACATTTTAAAAAGTATAACATAAGAGTTGGACATCCATATTATCAGTTATATGTTGATGCAATTGATAACTATTTTGAAATAGCTAAGAAATCATCGGAAATTTTCAATTCTAGTAAATTATTAAGATGGTATAGCTATTCACCAAAATATTTTTTAAGTGTATTTTATCCTTTATATTTAAGATATTTAGACATTCGAAAAAAATGGAAAATTTAATAGGAGCCTATTTATGATTAGTGTCATTGTACCTGTTTATAATGTTGAAGAGTATCTGGAAGAATGTCTAGACAGTATTCAGCATCAAACTTATACGGATATAGAAGTGATTCTAGTCAATGATGGTTCAAGGGATGGCTCACAAGCTATTTGTGAGAGATATTGTCATCAAGATCCTCGTTTTCACTTAATCAATCAAGCAAATAAAGGATTAAGTGGGGCTCGTAATCGTGGTATGATTGAATCTAAAGGCGAATTTATCACTTTTGTAGACAGTGATGATGTCATTAAAGATGATATGTTGGAGCAATTGATAAAACAGGTTACCTCAGATGATATTGATATTGTAGAGTGTTGGTATACGAATGATCAAAAAGAAATAGAAATCCCTTCTCCCGAGAATGTCAAAATTATTTTTCAAGGGAATAGCAAAGAAGCTTTAGTCTCTTTATGTAAAGATAATATTGTCCGTTTGAATGCAGTTGCTAAACTATTTCGAAGACAAGTGATTCTCAATTTCCCATTTTTAGAAGGTTTATTTTATGAAGATGTATATGGAGGAATGGGAATCTTAAAACATATTCATAAAATGGTGAAAATCGATTATATAGGATATTATTATCGCGTGCGTTCTGGTAGTATTATGAATCGCGAATTTAGTTTGAAAAATTTGGATTTGTTTGCGATTTGTGATAAAGTGGAGCAACTATATGATGGAAATGCTGACTCACTCCCATACGTACAACGTCGCTTATTCCATTTAGTTTTGATGCACGTTGTCGACTATCGTATATTTGAGGGAAATCCCTATCAAGAAAAATATGTCGAGTATCTGAATCGTTACGCTAAAAGTTCAAGTCAATCATTATTAATGCGAGCATATCGATTATTCCCTAAAAAGATTGTCTTTATTTCAAGAGTTGTTGGAGCCATTCAATGGAGATTCGAAAAATATATTGTAAAAAGATTTTGGAAAGGGTTGAAGTAGCATGAATTATTATTTAAAAGAATTGTATGCAGAAGCCAAACATGCAGGTTCTAAAGCTAGATTAGATGCTGAAAAAATAATGCTAGAAGCAGGTTATCAACCTTTTTCCCTAAATAATGATTCAAATTCCATCACTTTGACAAAAAATGATGTGTTAGTTCTTCAATTTCCATTATTATGGCATTCCTTAAAAAAACAAATTTTAACGAGATTTTTAAACAATAGAACATTCAAAGCTTATCTGCTGATTCACGATATCGAGTCCCTGAGAAATAAAAACATCAAGTCGTTTACAGATTTCAAGTACTCTATTATCCATTATTTACAAAATAAAACAGTCCTTGAAAAAGTCGACGGTATTATCGCTCATAATGAAAAGATGAAAAGTGAACTTGTTCGATTGGGAATACCGGAAGAGAAGATTATTTCCTTAGAGATATTTGATTATTTGATTCCAAATTATGAAGAGAAGAAAGCTTATGAAAAAGAAACTATTTTGTTAGCTGGAAATTTCGATATTCGGAAAACAAAATACGCAAGACAATTACCCGAAAAACCAGATTTTTCTATTTATGGCATTAACTTTGAAGAGGAGAATCTTCCTCACAACGTTCATTATCAAGGTGCTTTTTCTCCTGATGAACTTTCTAATCACTTGCATGGTGGTTTTGGCTTAGTCTGGGACGGAGATAGCCCCCATACTTGTAGTGGGATGTATGGAGAGTATTTAAAAATGAATAACCCGCATAAAGCCTCTTTATATTTAGCATCAGGTTTTCCGATTATTGTATGGAGCCAATCTGCTTTAGCTGATTTTGTACGAAAAAACCATTGTGGAATACTTGTTGATTCATTATTTGAAATTGCAGATTGTTTAAACTCGATTGATAAAGAAAATTTTCAAGAGCTGATTAAAAATAGTAAGAGAATTGGAAGAAAAATTCGACAAGGAGATTATCTAAAAACAGCCTTAGAAAAATGTGAAAGGAATTTGTAGAGTTTATGAAACTACAAATCTTACAAAAAAAAATGGCTCGCTATTGTCAAATTTTAAAATATTATGGCCTTGAACTAACATGTGTTTACTTTCTTGCACAAAAATCTGACAAGATGTTTTATGATTTTCGTAGAAAGATTCTTTTGGATTTTGTACTAAAATTAAGAAAAGAAGCACAACTAGTTGACTCGAGTAATGAAAAAGAGGAAGAAACAACAGAATTTCCAAAAATGATTTGGACAATGTGGCAACAGGGTGAAGATCAAATGCCTGAGACGGTAAAAGCTTCAATGAAAACAATAAAAGACTTCGCCAAAAGAAATGACTGTGAATTCTATTTATTGACGGATCAAAATCTGGTGGATTTCATCAATATTCCAAGAAACATCACCGAAAAATACAAGAAAAAAGAATTATCAGCTGCGCATTATTCCGATATTATTCGTTTTAGTCTCTTATACCAATACGGTGGAATATGGATGGATGCAACCTTATTTGTATCTCCATACGCCACGGTAAAAATGTTTGAAGGGGACTTTTTTAGTTTGAATCATCCACCGACATATCCTGAGCAAATGGAGCGAACGATTGGTGATTTTAAATGGTCAGGTTTTTTCCTGGCAGGACAAAAAGGAGGATCTCATTTCAAACATATTCGGGATTTATATCTTTACTATGTTCGTAAATACCCAGTTTTTATTCATTACCTGATGATGGATTATTTTATTTTGTCCGAATATGAATCAAATCATGAATTTAAAGAATTAGTGGATAGATTACCTATTCTAGCACCAGCTGAGCGTGTTTGGTTTTTAAGAGACCATGCCCATGATCTTTTTGATGAAAAACAATGGGAAGAAGTGTTGAAAACAACACCGATTTTGAAAACGACTTATAAAATCAAGAAAGAAGAAGTTCTTCCAGAGAGTTATCTCGATCAATTTTTACAAGGAAAATTAAAGGAATAGATGAAATACACGAAAAAAAGTAGAACCGAATTTGCCACCTTAAATACAAGTATAGCTCTTGCATTGCAACCTTTTCAAGTCCTTCTTGGCTTTATCAATCGAACTATTTTTATCAATTTACTTGGGATAACCTATCTAGGATTAAACAATTATTTGTCTAGCTTAGTTTCTATCCTGTCTTTGGCAGAATTAGGGGTTGCTGGAGCCATGAGCTATGCACTATATGGACCCTTAGACAGAGAAGAACATGGAAAAATCAATGCCTTTATGATTCTTTTTAAAAAATTATATAGAATCATTGGCTTTTCTATTTTTATACTGGGTGCTATACTTTCTTTATTTCTTCCTTATATGATAAAGGATTATACGGTAAATAGTGAATTATATTTGATTTTTTTCCTCTTTGTATTTAATTCTGCTTCAAGCTATTTTTTCTCCTATAAACGAACCTTACTTTATGTCGATCAGCGTAATTATGTGATGACTTTGATTGACTTTGGATTAAATACGCTTCGCGTATGCTTGCAAATCGGAATTTTATTCTTTACAAAAAATTATATCTTTTATCTATTGATCAGTATCATCATGAATTTTATAGGGAATATCATCATGTCGGGGATTGTAGATAGATTGTATGGTTACTTGTTTAAGAATGAGATAACACCGATTAATCAGGAGGAAAAAGGAAAATTTATCCGAAATATCAAAGGAAATATAGTCGGTAGTATTGGAGAAACCATTGTTTTTCAAACAGATAGTATTCTAATGGCAAGTTTTGTCAGCTTAGCAGCTATAGGTATTTATGGGAATTATACCTATGTTTTAGGATTTCTTTCACTGATTTTAAATACTGTGATTAATTCAGTTGTTTCTTCCGTAGGTAACTTAGTCCATTCGGAGTCTACGACAGTAGCAGATATGGTTAAATTCCTAAAAAAATTCCAGTTTATTACTTTTAGTCTGATTTATTTTGCTAGCTTAGGTTATTTAATGTTCATTCATCCATTTATGACTATCTGGTTAGGTGAGAGTTTTTCATTTAATTATACGATTGAGATTTTGATCGTCCTTCATTTTTTCCTAACTTTTTATAGAAGACCGATTCTAACGTTGATTTCAGTTTATGGCTTAAGTTATGAGCAAAATAAAAAAACCCTTGCAGAAATTATATTAAATATAATTCTTTCACTCTACTTTTTAGCGATTTTAGATTTAGGGGTATCTGGAATTTTATTGGGTACAATTTGTTCAACAGTCTTGGCCTGTACATGGTATGAACCATATAGCGCCTTTAAGTATGGATTGAAAGCTTCCTCTAAGGACTTTTTTAAAACATTGTTACAAGATTTCACTGTCGCAGGGATGAGCTTCCTACTTTTGAGTTTGCTGGATAACTTAGTCTTAACTCAGCTAGATTTCATTTTCGGTTTGATCATCAAAATCGTCCTTTATTTGACAGTATTGGGTAGTTACGTTTTCCTATTTAGAAATCATGAAGGTGGTAAACAAATTATACTAATGATTCAAAAAGTATTAAAGTTAAAAAATAAGGTGGTAAAAATATGAAACGAATATTAGTTTGTGGTTTAGTTCCAGATATCGGTGGACTAGAAAAAATTGTGGTAGATTTTTATAATCATATCAATACCTCTGAATTTGAACTGGAATTTTTACTACAAGGTTCTGAAGATGTTGAATTTAGTGAGCATTTTAAGAAGCTTTGTCACAATCCTCTCGTCGTTCATAGAATTCCTAAGTTAAGACCCCATATGAAACAGGCATTAAAGGAATGGGATTGTTTCTTTAAGGAGAATGCTCATCGTTATGATATTTTATGGTCCAATCAAAACGGTCTGACTCATCTAGAATTTTTAAAATTAGCAAAGAAATACGGAATCGAAAAAAGAATTGTTCATGGACATTGTGCAACAGCAGATAAATTTTACCGCTTTGTTCATCCAGTCAATCGTCTTTTTGTCGGTAAATATGCGACAGATTTTTGGGCCTGCGGAACCGAAGCGTTGAACCATTTTTATCATGGAAAAGAAAGAGAAAAAGCTTTAGTGATTCATAATGCCATTGAGGTAGAAAAGTTTTTATATGATGAAAAGAAAAAAATTCAACTTCGAAAGGAATATCATATTCCAGAAGATTGTTTAGTCGTAGGACAAGTTTCTCGTCTATATGAAAAACAAAAAAATCAAAGTTTTTGTGTGAAGGTTTTTTCTGAAATCGTCAAAAAAGAACCAAATTCCCGCTTAGTCTTTATTGGAAAAGGAGATACTTCATTTTTACTAAATTTAGCTGAACAATATGGAGTAGCAGATAAAGTTATTTTTACAGGCTTAACTACTAATGTTGGAGAAATGTTAAATTTACTAGATGTCTTCTTCTTCCCATCTAATTTTGAGGGATTGCCGATTGTACTCATTGAAGCGCAAGCAAATGGATTACCTGTTGTAACAGCAAAGCATTTGCCTAATGCTAAAATTCTAGAAAACTATGATAATAAACTCTCTTTAAAAGATGAATGGAAGCTTTGGGCCGATAAGATTCTGTCTGTTAGAGATGGACGTATATTAGATAATGAGTATGTTCTTAAAAAAATTAGTGAACATGGCTATGAAATTAAATTTGCTACTAGACAGTTAGAGAAGTTATTTGAACAGGAATAATATTCTAGTACACATTTGTTTATATAGAATATATTATTTGAGGGGTTGACCCAATAGGCCTAAATTTTTAAAAAGTATTTGTACAAAAATTTAGTTCAATTTATCGCTAGTGACATGCATAATAAGGAAACAAGAAATACTCATATGAAAGAAGCATTTGATATTATTAAGGATAAATACGGCCTATCAAAGGCTCTTGAATTATTTGAGAAAAATCAAGAAAAATTGTTAATGAATAAAGTTATCCAGAAAAAAGTGAAATTTTATATCTTGTCTATCAAATTTTTTCTTAAATATGGTATTATTTATGAGATTAGATTGTTGTAATATGTTTGTTAGATATTAAATATACAAGAAAGAAGCAATGTACGATTATCTAATTGTTAGTGCTGGTTTGTCAGGAGCGATTTTTGCTTATGATGCGACTAAGCGTGGAAAAAAGTAAAAGTAATAGATAAACGTGACCACATTGGTGGGAATATCTATTGTGAAAATGTTTAGGGAATCAACGTTCACAAATACGGTGCACATATCTTCCATACTTCAAATAAAGAAGTTTGGGGTTATGTGAATAAATTTGCTGAGTTTAATAATGATTTAGGAGTGATAATTTGAGAAATTTAGGATTAGATTTATTAAAAATATTTTCTTGTATTGGAGTTGTAGTACTACACTCTACTAGGCCTGGATTTAATTTAGAAAACTATAATATAAGTGCATATTTATATTACCTAGCTACATATGCTATACCATTATTTTTTATGTTAAATGGATATTTTTTATTGAATAAGAAAAAATTACCTTATAGTTATGTTTTTAATAAAATAAGGGGAATCTTGACTATAGTATTCGTATGGAATATGTTGATATGGGTGATCAAAAGAGATTTTAATGTTAATCCATTAATGAAAATTATAGGTTCATTAGTTCAAAAAGGATATGCTTATCAATTTTGGTTTTTTGGATCGTTAATAATAATATATTTGACATTACCTATAGTAAAAAAGTATTGGAGAAAGATTATTCATACTTTGTTATTTTGTTAATATTGATAGTTATTGGTATAGTTATTGAAATGATAAATACTTTTATTTTTCATAAACCTCTACAACAATATGTTCCACAAACTTTTAGATTATGGACATGGTTTTTCTATTATATTTTAGGTGGATATTTAGGGAAGATAAATATTCAAGAAATCAAATTAACAAAATTGATTAAGATTAGTTTTAGCATAATATTTATAATTTCACCTATACTATTATTTTATTTAGCGAAAAATGTCTATCATGACGCACCTGCAGAGTATTTTTATGATTCAATGATTGTAAAAATAGTAAGTATAGGACTATTTATATTATTCTTAAAAATTGAAAAAAATATTGTATTGAAAAATAATGAATTAATAGTTAAGCTATCATCATTAACTTTGGGAGTATATATTGTTCATACGTATGTATTAGCAAGAGTAGCCAAGTATATAAATTATAATTTATGGTATAATGCAGTTATTATATTGATTGTCACGTTGAGTATTAGTTTTTTTATTTCAAGAATTATTTGGAGTGTAAAATATTTTAGAGTATTGTTGAAAATTTAATTAGAATCAAACCTGATTTGATTTATTTTTGAAGAAAAGAAACTTCAACTTCGCAAAGAATATGGTATTCCAGAAGATTGTTTAGTCGTAGGACAAGTTTCTCGCCTATATGAAAAACAAAAAAATCAAAGTTTTTGTGTTAAGGTTTTTTCTGAAATCGTCAAAAAAGAACCCAATTCTCGCTTAGTATTTATCGGAAGAGGAGATACTGAGTTTTTAGAAAATGTGGCAAAAGAATATGGAGTAGCAGACAAAGTCATCTTTACAGGCTTGACCACTAATGTCGGAAAAATGCTAAATCTTCTAGATGTTTTCTTTTTTCCATCTAATTTTGAGGGATTACCGATTGTACTCATTGAAGCGCAAGCCAATGGATTACCTGTTGTAACAGCAAAGCATTTACCAAATGCAAGAATACTAGATAACTATGATAACAGTCTGTCTTTGAATGATTCTCTTGAAGATTGGGCAGATAAGATTTTGTCGGTCAGAGATCATCGAGAGCTTGATACAGAAAAGGTGAAACAGCTAATAGAACAAAACGGCTACGAGATTGACTCAGCAACCAAACAGTTGGAGAAATTGTTTGTAGAGTGATAAAAAGTTGATGGAGAGGACAAGAATGTCTTCTCTAATTTCATTTCAATCAGACCATTATCCGGTAGTTTCATAAATAAAATTAGGTATGTTTTAATAGTACTTCTAAAAGTTATTTTATCAGCTGAATAATTAATTTAATTGCAAGGGAATACGACTAAGTTTATATTTAATAATCTCATGGATTAGAGATAGGTATTTTCTGAAAATTAATATATTAAAAAATGAGATTGCATTCAATTTTCCTTAATAAAATAGCTTTTCTAGACAAAAGCTTATGCAAAAAAGAATAATTTATGATAGAATAGAGGATAAGAAAGAAAACGTTTTTACAATTTTTTCAATCCGAAGGAGATATATTATGGCTACTATTCAATGGTTTCCTGGTCACATGTCTAAAGCTCGTCGACAAGTGCAGGAGAATTTAAAATTTGTTGATTTTGTGACGATTTTGGTGGATGCACGCTTACCTCTATCTAGTCAAAATCCTATGTTGACCAAGATTGTTGGTGACAAACCAAAACTCTTGATTTTAAACAAGGCAGACTTGGCTGATCCAGCAATAACCAAGGAATGGCGCCAGTATTTTGAATCACAAGGAATCCAGACGCTAGCTATCAACTCCAAAGAGCAAGTGACTGTAAAAGTTGTAACAGATGCAGCCAAGAAGCTCATGGCTGATAAGATTTCTCGTCAAAAAGAACGTGGGATTCAGACCGAAACCTTGCGTACCATGATTATCGGGATTCCAAATGCTGGTAAATCAACTCTCATGAACCGTTTGGCTGGTAAGAAGATTGCCGTTGTCGGCAATAAACCAGGTGTTACCAAAGGGCAACAATGGCTCAAAACCAATAAAGATCTTGAAATCCTAGACACGCCAGGAATTCTCTGGCCTAAGTTTGAGGATGAAACTGTTGCGCTTAAGTTGGCCTTGACCGGAGCTATTAAAGACCAGTTGCTTCCTATGGATGAGGTAACTATTTTTGGCCTCAATTATTTCAAAGAATATTATCCAGAAAAGTTGGCCGAACGCTTCAAACAAATGAAAATTGAAGAAGAAGCGCCTGTTATTATTATGGATATGACCCGTGCTCTCGGTTTCCGTGACGACTATGACCGCTTTTACAGTCTCTTCGTGAAGGAAGTCCGTGATGGCAAACTCGGTAACTATACCTTAGATACATTGGAAGACCTAGATGGCGACGATTAAAGAAATCAAAAAACTCCTTGCTACAGTCAAGGACCTTGATAACCCTATTTTTTTAGATCTTGAAAAGGACAATCGCTCTGGAGTTCAAAAGGAAATCAGCAAGCGTAAAAAAGCCATTCAGGCAGAATTGGATGAGGATCTTCGTTTGGAATCCATGCTTTCCTACGAAAAAGAACTTTACAAGCAAGGATTGACTTTGATAGCAGGTGTTGATGAGGTTGGTCGAGGTCCTCTGGCTGGGCCAGTAGTTGCTGCAGCCGTCATCTTACCTAAAAATTGTAAGATTAGAGGTCTCAACGACAGCAAGAAAATTCCTAAAAAGAAACATCTGGAGATTTTTCAAGCAGTTCAAGACAAAGCCTTGTCAATCGGCATTGGTATCATGGATAATAAAGTCATCGACCAAGTCAATATCTATGAAGCAACCAAACTGGCCATGCAGGAAGCAATCTCCCAGCTCAGTCCTCAACCTGAGCACCTTTTGATAGATGCTATGAAACTGGATTTACCCATTTCACAAACATCTATCATCAAAGGAGATGCTAATTCCCTTTCAATTGCAGCAGCTTCTATAGTAGCCAAGGTGACACGTGATGAATTGATGAAGGAATACGATCACCAGTTCCCTGGCTATGATTTTACTGCTAATGCAGGATACGGAACTGCTAAACACCTAGAAGGACTGGAAAAACTAGGAGTTACCCCAATTCACCGAACCAGCTTTGAACCCATTAAATCGCTGGTTTCAGGAGAAAAAGAAAGTTAAGTTAGAAGGAATGATTATGGAGGAACAGTCAGAAACACTCAGCTCCAAGAAAGAATTTGCCTTTGCCTCGAGCACCATATTATCCCAAGTTGGACGAGGAATCATTGTTGGTCTCGTTGTTGGAATTATCGTTGGATCTTTTCGGTTTTTAATCGAAAAAGGCTTCCACCTGATACAAGGACTTTATCAAGATCAAGAGCATCTAGTGCGCAATCTTTTTATCATTGGTCTATTTTATTTAATAGTTTGTTGGCTCAGTGCGAAATTAACTCGGTCAGAAAAAGATATCAAAGGCTCAGGAATTCCTCAAGTCGAAGCCGAATTAAAGGGATTGATGACTCTCAACTGGTGGGGCGTACTTTGGAAAAAATATATTCTAGGAATTCTTGCTATTGCAAGTGGACTCATGCTGGGGCGTGAAGGACCCAGTATTCAACTTGGAGCGGTAGGTGGTAAAGGAATTGCCAAATGGCTCAAATCCAGTCCAGTAGAGGAACGCTCCTTGATTGCTAGTGGAGCTGCAGCAGGATTAGCCGCAGCCTTTAATGCTCCAATAGCGGGGCTCCTCTTTGTCGTAGAAGAAGTCTATCACCATTTTTCACGCTTTTTCTGGGTCTCAACTCTAGCAGCCAGTCTCGTAGCAAACTTTGTTTCTCTGCTCATATTTGGCCTAACGCCAGTGCTAGACATGCCTGATAATATCCCTCTCATGACCCTGGATCAGTATTGGATTTACCTCCTTATGGGAGTTTTTCTTGGACTATCTGGTTTTCTCTATGAGAAAGCTGTGCTCAATGTTGGTCGAGTTTATGATTGGCTTGGCCAAAAAATCCATTTAGATAGAGCTTATTACCCAATTCTTGCCTTTATTCTCATCATACCAGTCGGAATTTTCTTACCACAAATCCTTGGTGGTGGAAATCAGCTTGTTCTTTCCCTAACTGAGCAAGATTTTAGTTTCCAAGTTCTATTAGTTTACTTTTTGATTCGCTTTGTTTGGAGCATGATTAGTTATGGAAGTGGTTTTCCAGGAGGAATATTCCTACCAATTTTGGCGCTTGGCTCCTTACTTGGTGCCCTAGTTGGTGTTATTTGTGTCAATCTTGGGCTTGTCAGTCAAGAGCAATTCCCTATATTTGTCATTCTAGGAATGAGTGGTTATTTTGGAGCAATATCCAAAGCTCCCTTAACTGCTATGATACTCGTAACTGAGATGGTAGGAGATATTCGCAACCTCATGCCACTCGGACTGGTAACCCTAGTTGCCTACATCATCATGGATCTGCTCAAAGGTGCGCCAGTCTATGAGGCTATGTTGGAAAAAATGCTGCCAGAAGAAGCGACAGATGAAGGAGAAGTCACTCTCATTGAAATCCCTGTTTCAGATAAAATAGCAGGAAAACAAGTACACGAACTCAACTTGCCACATAACGTACTCATCACCACCCAAGTCCATAATGGCAAGAGCCAAACAGTTAACGGCTCAACTAGAATGTACCTCGGTGATATGATTCACCTAGTTATTCCAAAAAGTGAAATTGGGAAAATCAAAGATTTGATGTTGTAAAATTTTTTACATAATTTATGTTATGTAAAAAATAAATTTCTTAATTAAATACACTAGAAAACCGATTCTCAGCAATGAGATCGGTTATTTTTTACAGATAAGATATTTCACATACAAATAATTGAACTTTGGTAAAAATAAGACTATAATCAAGTTAGGAATGATAAAGCATAAAGCTAGAAAGGAGTTTACTGTATCAAATCTGTATAGTAAGATTAAAATCATGAAAAAGAAAACAATAGCAATTATACAATGTATTTTGTATCTCATAGCTCCTTATATAGCTCTTCAGTTGTGTAGTATTAACAGAAGTTTAGTGGGTGATTTCTTTATTACTTTCCTTATTTTGTTGACTATTTCATTCTGGTTTAGTATTTGGAAGCTAGAAAAAGCACTAGCTAATGATTCACAATAGAAACTTCAAAGATTTAGATCTGTTTTACACAGATTTAAGTCTTTTTAAAAAACTCTATAACATCTTTCCGAAAAACTATAATTTTCTTGAAAAATATATGAGTCTATGCTATACTACTAGTAGACTTACTTTATGGAGAAAATACATGAAACGTGAGATTTTACTGGAACGAATCGACAAACTAAAACAAATCATGCCCTGGTATGTTCTGGAATACTATCAATCTAAGCTGGCTGTACCTTACAGTTTTACAACCTTGTACGAATACCTCAAGGAATACGATCGATTTTTTAGCTGGGTTTTGGAGTCTGGTATTTCAAACGCTGATAAAATGTCTGATATTCCTTTATCTGTCTTGGAAAATATGTCTAAGAAAGACATGGAATCTTTTATTCTTTACCTACGTGAACGTCCTTTGCTGAATTCTAATACAACAAAGCAAGGTGTCTCACAAACAACTATCAATCGAACCTTGTCAGCACTTTCTAGTCTTTACAAGTATCTAACCGAGGAAGTCGAAAACGATCAGGGGGAACCTTATTTCTATCGTAATGTAATGAAGAAAGTTTCAACAAAGAAAAAGAAAGAAACGCTTGCTGCAAGAGCTGAAAACATCAAGCAAAAACTCTTTTTAGGTGATGAAACAGAAGGTTTTCTTACTTATATTGACCAAGAGTACCCTCAACAGCTCTCTAATCGAGCTCTCTCATCATTCAACAAAAATAAAGAACGTGATTTGGCCATTATTGCCCTTCTATTGGCATCTGGTGTCCGCTTATCTGAAGCTGTTAATCTGGATCTAAGAGATCTCAATCTCAAAATGATGGTTATCGATGTCACTCGAAAAGGGGGCAAACGTGACTCGGTCAATGTCGCTGCTTTTGCTAAGCCTTATTTAGAGAATTATCTGGCCATTCGAAATCAACGCTATAAGACAGAAAAAACAGATACAGCCCTTTTTTTGACTCTCTACAGAGGTGTTCCTAATCGTATCGATGCTTCCAGTGTGGAAAAGATGGTTGCTAAGTACTCTGAGGACTTCAAAGTCCGTGTAACACCCCATAAACTACGCCATACCCTAGCAACCAGGCTCTATGATGCCACTAAATCGCAAGTTTTGGTCAGTCACCAGCTAGGACATGCCAGTACACAAGTCACTGACCTCTATACCCATATCGTTAATGATGAACAAAAAAATGCTCTAGATAGTTTATGATTTTACGTATTTTAAATTATGTAAATACATATCAAAAAAAGAAGCTGGTCCTACAACCAACTTCTTTTTGATTTATCCAACTACCGCCTCAGCGATTTCTTCACGGCTAATACCAGCGAAGTAGCGTGTGATATCAATGGTTTCTAGCGCCTTAAGGACATCTTCGCGTTCGTATTTCACCCCACGAAGGATATCTTCTACTGCAGCAACGTCTTCAATACCAAAGAAGTCACCGTAAATCTTGATGTCTTGGATTTTTGATTCGACAACATTAGCAAAGACTTCGACCTTACCACTGGTGAATTTTGTACCACGACGGACGTTAAATTCAGGTGATTTACCATAGTTCCAGTCCCAAGTTCCAAACTTGGTATCCTTGATACGGCTAATTTCAGCTAATTCTTCCTCAGAAAAAACGTATTCTGTCATCTCTGGATACTCTTTTTTCATGTATTCCAAGAGTAAATCACGGAATTCTTCAACTGTAATTTTTTCTGGCAATTCATTGACAATATTGGTTACACGGGCACGGACCGATTTCACACCTTTTGATTCAAATTTATCTTTTGAAACCTTAAGGGCATTTGCTAGGACTGATAAATCAACGTCAAAGAGCAAGCAACCGTGGTGCATGATACGGCCATTGATATAGGCTTGGGCATTGCCACAGAACTTCTTACCATCAATCTCAAGGTCATTACGGCCTGTGAACTCAGCTTTAACACCAAGTTGAGCCAAAGTATTGATAACTGGAGTTGAAAAACTCTTGAAGTCAAAAGCTTTGTTTTCATCTTCTTTTGAGATGATTGTGTAGTTGAGGTTATTTAAATCGTGGTAAACAGCTCCACCACCACTGATACGGCGGACCACCTCAATACCATTTTCTCGAACATAATCACGGTTGATTTCTTCGATGGTATTCTGGTGACGACCAACAATGATAGATGGCTTGTTGATCCAAAGTAGGAAGATTTGATCCTCATCCAAAAGATGTTTAAAGGCATATTCTTCCAAGGCGATATTAAAAGCAGTGTCGTTTGAATGATTGATAATGTATTTCATGAGATACCTTCTTATACGATAGAGACTGGAATAACCTTCCAGTCTAATCTATCTTCGTTTTATTTTTTCTTAGGTGAATGGATGGCCATTCCTAGAACATCCGCAAATGCTTCGTACATCACTTCAGAGTAGGTTGGGTGTCCGTGGATAGTCTTCAGCATTTCTTCAACAGTAATTTCCATTTCGATAATGCTTGATGCTTCGTTGATTAATTCTGCAGCTGCAGGACCGATGATATGAACACCAAGGATTTCTCCGTATTTCTTATCAGCAATAACTTTAACGAAACCTTGAGCAGCATCCGATGCAATAGCACGACCGTTAGCAGCAAAGTTGAACTTACCGATGGCAACATCGTATTTCTCACGGGCTTGTTCTTCTGTCAAACCTACTGCTGCTACTTCAGGAAGAGTGTAGATGGCTGCAGGAGTCAAATTCAATTTGGCAACAGCATGATTTCCTTTAAGAGCATTTTCAGCAGCAACTTCACCCATACGGAAGGCAGCATGGGCCAACATCTTGGTACCGTTGATATCACCTGGTGCATAAATACCAGGAACAGAAGTTTCCATGTACTCGTTAACTTTGATACGACCACGGTCTAACTCGAACTCAACTTCACCAATTCCTTCAAGATCTGGAACACGACCAATTGAAAGAAGAGCTTTATTTGCGATGATATCATCTTTTCCTTCAACTTTGATACGAAGTTTGCCATCTTCTTCAATGATTTCTTGAAGTTTAGTACCTGTCAAGATAGTCATACCTTTGCGTTCAAGAATCAAGCGAAGATTCTTAGATACTTCCGCATCCATAGCTGGAACAATGCGGTCCATCATTTCAATAACAGTTACTTTTGAACCAAATGTCATGAAGGCTTGACCAAGTTCAATACCGACAACACCACCACCGATGATAACAAGGCTTTCTGGAACTTCGTTCATTTCAAGAATGTCGTCACTAGTCATGACAAGTGGAGATTCCATACCAGGGACGTTGATCTTGCTGACTTTTGAACCACCAGCAAGGATAATTTTCTTGGTTTCAAGCAATTCTGAACCATTTACCAAGACGTTTTTGTCTTTAGTGATGGTACCAATTCCCTTATGAACTGTAACCCCGTAGCTACGAAGAAGACCTGCAACTCCACCAACTAAAGTATTGACAACTTTAGACTTGGTTTCAAGGAGTTTGTCCATATCTACAGTGAATTTTGGATTTTCGATGACGATACCACGGTTTGCTGCATATCCGATGTTTTCGATGATTTCAGCGTTGTGAAGGTAGGTCTTGGTTGGAATACATCCACGATTCAAGCAGGTTCCACCGAGTTCAGATTTCTCAACAAGGGCAACCTTACCACCGAGTTGGGCAGCTTTAATGGCTGCAACATAACCTGCAGGACCTCCACCAATCACGACGATATCAAAGGCATCATCGCTCTTACCATCGTCATTTGAGGCACTGGCTGCAGGTGCTGGGCTAGCTTCTGGCGCTGTTGCTCCAGCAGTTGGAATGTTTTCCCCTTCTTCACCAAGGTAACCGATAACTTCCGTTACAGGAACAGTTTCACCGTCCCCTTTAAGAATGGCAATCAAGTATCCATCTTCTTCAGCTTCCAATTCCATGCTGACTTTGTCAGTCATGATTTCCAAAAGGATTTCTCCTTCTTTTACAAATTCTCCGACTTTTTTATTCCATTGGACGATTTGTCCTTCTGTCATATCCACGCCGGCTTTTGGCATAATTACTTCTAAGGCCATGTCTTCCTTCCTTTATCTATATCTTTAAAAATGACTACTCTTGTTCTTAAATCAACATTGAGATGGGATTTTCAATCAATTCTTTCAAGTCTTTCATAAACTTGGCTCCAGCCATGCCATCTACGACACGGTGGTCAATGGTTAATCCTAGGCTCATGATAGGGCGAATCACAATCTCACCATTGACAACAACTGGTTTCTCAATTGTCGAACTGACACCAAGGATAGCTGAGTTTGGTTGGTTGATGATAGGACCAAAGGACTGAACGCCAAACATTCCCAAGTTACTGATTGTAAATGTTGAATTTTGCAATTCACTTGGAGCCAATTTACCATCCAAGGTACGGCCAATGACGTCTTTGAATGCAACAACCAGCTCTGAAAGACTCATCTTCTCAGCATTGTAAACAACTGGTGTCATCAATCCATTATCCATCCCAACTGCCATCGCAAGGTTGACATAGTTGTGAGTGATAATAGTCTTGCCGTCTTCTGTCAATGAAGCGTTAATGTATGGGTGTTTCATAAGAGTCTTAACAACTGCAAGTGAAAGAAGGTCTGTTACAGTAGTCTTCTTTCCAGTTGCTTCCATGATTGGTTCAAGCACCTTCTTACGAAGAGCCAGCATTTCAGTCATATCAACCTCATAGTTGAGTGTGAAGGTTGGCGCAGTTAGGTAAGATTCAACCATACGTTGGGCAATAACCTTACGCATTGGTGTCATTGGGATACGCTCAATTTCACCATAAGGAGTGATATTATCAGGAACCTCTTCCACTTTTTCAATCTGAGCAGGAGATTTGATAGTGTCGTTTTCGATATTTTCAGGAAGCAAGGCCAAAACATCCTTCTTCATGATTTTACCACGATGACCCGTTCCTTGGATTTCCTGCCAAGCAATATTATGTTCGAGGGCAATTCGTTTTGCAAGTGGCGAAATGCGAACCACGTTTGTGTCTTTATAAGTTTCCACGTCTTCTTTGTGGACACGACCGTTTGCACCTGAGCCAGAAACGTCGTAGAGGTTGATCCCTAAATCATCCGCTAACTTTCTAGCTGCAGGAGTCGCTCTTAGCTTGTCATCAGCCATGACCTCTCCAATTCTATACTAAGATATTAAGGACGCAGAGGGCGATGAAAAAATAGGAGATTGACGATGTGTTCGATGAACACAAGGAAATCTATCTTTTTTTCGCAGACCTCCGTCCGAATTCAATTAAATGATACAAAGGGCGTAAAAAGTCAAAGTGAAAATAGTAAACTTGACGAAAAAACTTTAGTTTCTAGGAAAGTTTATCTTTTTCACACAGACTTTAGCCCGAGTTCTAATCTAAGATATTAAGGACGAAGAGCTCTGCACCTAAAAAATACAAAGTTTCTCGTCGGCTTCATTTTGGTTACATAACTTATTTTATGTAATTCTATTCTTTGTTATATGTTTTACGGATGGCATCTTTGATGCTTTCAACTGTTGGAATCATTGCATTTTCTAGGTTTTGTGCATAAGGCATCGGCACATCTTCTCCTGCACAACGACGGATTGGTGCATCTAGATAGTCAAACGCTTCTGACTCTGAAATAATAGCTGAAATCTCTCCGATATAGCCACTTGTTTTGTGGGCATCGTTGACCAGAACAACCTTACCAGTCTTCTTCACTGAGTTGATGATGATATCCTTATCAAGCGGAACAAGGGTACGTGGGTCAACAATCTCAACAGAAATTCCTTCTTCTGCTAATTCTTCAGCAGCTTGAACCACACGACGGAGCATTTTTCCGTAAGTAACAACTGTTACATCCGTTCCTTCGCGTTTGATTTCCCCAACACCAAGTGGGATTGTGTAGTCTGGATCAACTGGCACTTCCCCTTTTTGGTTAAATTCTGACTTGTACTCAAGAATGATAACTGGGTTGTTATCACGGATAGAAGACTTGAGCAGTCCTTTCATGTCAGCAGGTGTACCTGGTGCTACAACCTTAAGTCCTGGGATATGAGTGAACCAAGACTCTAGAGATTGTGAATGCTGGGCTGCAGATCCAACTCCATTACCAGCTGCACAACGTACAGTCATTGGAACCTGACCTTTACCACCAAACATGTAACGTGTTTTAGCAGCTTGGTTGACGATATTGTCCATGGCAATAACCGAGAAGTCCATGAAGGTCATATCAACGATTGGACGAAGTCCTGTCATGGCTGCTCCTGCTGCTGCTCCTGAAATGGCAGCCTCAGAAATCGGACAGTCACGGACACGTTCTGGACCAAATTCTTCAAGCATTCCAACAGAAGTACCGAAGTCTCCTCCAAAGACACCGACATCTTCTCCCATCAAGAATACATTTTCATCGCAACGCATTTCCTCAGACATAGCAAGGATAATGGTGTCACGGAAGGACATTGTTTTTGTTTCCATTTTATCTCTTTCTCCTTAGTCTGCGTAAATATCTTCAAAGGCTGATTCAAGCGGTGGAAATGGACTTTCCTCTGCAAATTTAACAGAAGTTTCTACTGCTTCCTTGACTTGCGTTTGGATTTCTTCCAATTCTTCGGCACTTGCAATAGTGTTTTCAATGAGATACTTGCGAAGGTTTTCGATCGGGTCTTTTTGTTTCCACAATTCCACTTCTTCACGCGTACGATATTTACCAGGGTCAGATGATGAGTGACCAAGCCAGCGATAAGTAACACTTTCAATCAATACAGGCCCATTGCCACTGCGAACATGATCTACAGCTTTCTTAAATCCTTCATAGACATCAATGACATTGTTACCGTCTTCGATGAACATTCCAGGAATTCCATAAGCGGCGCTACGTTGATGGATATGTTCTACATTGGTCATTTTCTTGATATCCGCAGAGATACCGTAACCGTTGTTAATGCAATAGAAAATGACTGGCAGGTTCCAAATAGAAGCCATATTTACTGCTTCGTGGAAAACACCTTCGTTAGTCGCACCATCACCAAAGAAGCAGACTACGATTTTTCCAGTATTTTGCATTTGTTGACTGAGGGATGCACCAACAGCGATTCCCATACCACCACCTACGATACCATTGGCACCAAGGTTCCCAGCATCAAGGTCGGCGATATGCATAGATCCACCTTTCCCTTTACAAGTTCCAGTGTATTTACCAAGGATTTCAGCCATCATTCCATTGAGGTCAATCCCTTTGGCAATAGCTTGTCCGTGACCACGGTGGTTTGAGGTAATTAGATCATCTGGATTGAGAGCCAACATAGCCCCCACGTTAGCGGCTTCCTCTCCAACAGAAAAGTGCGTCATTCCTGGCACTTTCCCTTTCTTTACTAATTGCGCAATTTTTAAGTCCATACGACGGATTTCTTCCATCTTACGGAACATCTCTAGCAAAAGATTTTTATCTAAAGTTGACATCTTCTTGCCTTTCTAAGTTTCTTCTTACCTTACTATTTTACCGTTTTTGGCAAATACTGTCAAAGTTTTTCTAAAGAAAATTTCACAAAATAAAAAAGAAAACCCCATGGAAACAAGGGATTTCCTTATCAAGAATATTTTTTCACAAACTTTTTAGCGTTTAGATTTTACTAAAGATTCAAATCTCTTCGTAATCACAGTTAGACGCCAACGGTAGAGAGCCCCACTCACAATTAGACTAAAAATCAAACCGATCCAGTAAGAATAAGCTCCAAAATCTGTTAGGGAATCAAATACCATAGCCACTGAGATTGCTACACCCCAATAACCAACCAAACCAAGGTAAAAAGGAATAACTGTATCCTTATACCCCCGCAAAATTCCCTGAAGCGGTGCCGCAAAGGTATCTGCTAACTGGAAGAAAAGACTATAAGTCAAAAAGCGTGCTGTCAAATCGATAAATTCTGGGTCGTTACCATAAAGACTAGCCACATTTCCCCTAAAAATGTAAAGGAAGGTTAAGGTGAAGGCCGCAAAAATAAGAGCTGTCCATCTTCCTAGACCAATATAGGTTTTCGCATCATCAAATCGCTTGGCTCCCACTTCATAGGAAACAACAATAGCCATAGCCGATGAAATACTCATAGGGAAGGCGTACATAAGACTTGAAAAGTTCATAGCTGACTGGTGACTAGCAATAATCAAGGACGAAAACTTAGCCATAATCAAGCCAACCACGGAAAAGATAGCCACTTCCGCGAAGACAGTTCCCCCAATAGGCAGACCTAAACGAACTCCTTCCTTGATTTTATCCATATTAAGTGGAATACGTTTCTCAAGATGTAGGGCTTTGAGCTTCTCCTGCTTAAATAGAACTAGAACAGAAATTCCAAGCAAAACCCAATAAGCCAAGGAAGTACCTAAACCAGCACCAGCACCTCCCAGTTCTGGAACACCAAAGGCACCGAAAATCAAGAGATAGTTAAATCCACTATTGAGAGGAAGTAACAAAAGCATGAGGTACATGGACAGTTTGGTCAAGCCCAGCGAATCCAGCAAGGAACGAATGACACTAAAGAGCAACAAGGGGATAATCCCGATAGATAAAAACCAGAGATAGCGAACTGCTACTGCCGCCACTGGCGCTTCTAGTCCAATATGATTCAAGATTGGTGGTGCCAAGAAAAGTACCATCCCCAGCAAGACCACAGATAGACCCAAGGCCAAATAGATGAACTGGTAAAAATCAGACGCAACCTCTTCCTTTTTGCCTCGACCAAGATGGTGACCAATGATGGGCACCAAGGCTGAAACAATACCTGTTAGAAATGTAAAGAAAGGATTCCAGATACTGGTTGCCATAGATACACCAGCCAAGTCCATGGTATTGTATTGGCCAGTCATAGTCGTATCAACAAAGGATGCAGAATAATTGGCAAATTGATAAATCAGGATAGGGAAAAATATCTTTAAAAATAAGATAAACTTGTCTTTAAAATGATGGGTCTGGTACATATAGGCTCTCTATTCTTTTTGTTTATAGAGCAGACTCCCACCTAGTTTTGATAGACAATTTGTCCCTTACAGATGGTATATTTAACCTGCCCTTTTAAGCTTTCACCAATGAATGGTGAATTAGCTGCTTTGGAAGCAAAATGGGAGTCCACAAGGCGGTCAGCCTTAGCATCAAAAATAGTGATGTCCGCTGGACCATTCTCAGCCAAGTAACCTGCTTCAAAGTTATAAAGCTTGGCTGGGTTATAGGTCATCTTTTCGAGTAATTCCATCAGGCTTAACTCCCCAGCTTCCACCAAATAAGTTAAACCGAGAGAAAGAGATGTTTCCAAACCAGTCATACCAGATGGTGCTTTGGTAATATCCTCAACGTTTTTCTCATCTGCATGATGAGGCGCATGGTCAGTCGCGATAACTGTGATGACACCTGACTTGAGACCTTCAATCACGGCACGACGGTCTGATTCCAAACGAAGTGGCGGATTCATCTTAGCATTGCTTCCTTGTGTCAAAAGGAGCGCTTCGGTCTTAGAAAAATGCTGTGGCGCCACTTCTGCTGTGACTTGCGCACCTAGATCCTGAGCAAACTCAACTACTTTAACACTTTCTTCCTTAGATAAATGTTGAATATGAACATGAGCCTTAGTTGCATAGGCAATCATGACATCACGCGCCATCATAGCGTACTCAGCCACCCCAGTCGCACCGCAGATATGGAAATGTTCTTTAGCAATATTTTCGTTAAAGCCAAGAACACCGTTCAATCCTGGATCTTCCTCATGAAGACTAATAAAGGTATTAAGCTTTTTAGCTTCCTCCATGGCTTCCTTGACAACTTTACTACTTTCAAGTGGGATACCGTCGTCTGAGAAACCAACCGCACCTGCTTCTAAAAGTGCTTTAAAGTCAGTCAAATCTTGGCCATTAAAGTTTTTAGTAATGGTCGCAACCGTCTTAACATTAATCTTCTCTTTGGAAGCTGACTGGAGAACTTCTTGCAAAGTCTCCACGTCTGAAATGGTTGGACTAGTATTAGCCATCATGACAACAGTTGTAAAACCACCTGCAGCGGCTGCTAGGGCACCAGTATGAATGTCTTCTTTATGTGTTTGACCAGGTTCACGGAAATGCACATGAATATCGACCAAACCAGGAGCAACTACAAGAGCACTAGCATCTAATATTTCTGCTCCTTCTTCTTTAATCTCAGGCGCAATTTTGATAATTTTCCCATCTTGGACTAAAACGTCACACACTTGATCCAAACCAGACTTGGGATCCATTACACGACCATTTTTGATTAGTAGCATCTGCTTTCTCCTTTATTCATAGAAATCGACTTGGGTATCCAACAATTTATCCCCATCATAAACAAACTTGGCTGAAAAGAAGGGTTTATCTTCTAAAAGCCACTCAACAAAGGTATGGTCACCTTCCCAAGTCGGCTTTCTCAAAACCTCGTCATAAGGAACCCATTCTAGCGTTCCCTCGTTGCAATCAATCAAGTCCCCTTCAAACTCCGTCACTTTAAAAACATAGGTGTACCAGTCTAAATCTGGCGTAAATTCTGGAAAAGTGATAACACCTTTTAGAACTGGCTTGGCTTTCAGTCCTGTTTCTTCAAGGATTTCACGCGCCGCGCACTCCTGAGGTGTCTCTCCTCTCTCTAGCTTACCACCCACACCAATCCATTTACCCGCATGGACGTCATTTGGCTTTTTATTGCGATGAAGCATGAGTAGTTCTTTCCCGTTATCAATGTAGCAAATCGTCGCTAACTGAGGCATATTCTCTCCTTATCTAAGCCAATCGATTGGCTCTTGTCCTGTCTCTTTTAAGAATGCATTGGACTTGGAAAAAGGCTTGGAACCCCAAAATCCTCTATAAACTGACAAAGGACTGGGATGGGCTGATTCGATAATCAAGTGATGAGGATTGGTAACCAAGACCTTCTTCTTGCGTGCATAAGCTCCCCAGAGTACAAAAACGACTGGTCTATCTAGATGATTGACCACCTGAATCACAGCATCCGTAAAAGGCTCCCATATCTGACCAGCATGCCCATTGGCCTGTCCAGCAGGAACCGTCAAACAAGCATTAAGAAGCAAGACTCCTTGTTCAGCCCAAGCTGTCAAATCATGAGATTTCTTGACCCCGATATCATCTGACAATTCTTTCAAGATATTTTGCAAGGATGGCGGAGCTGGGATAGAGTCCGGTACAGAAAAACTCAAACCCTGCGCTTGACCTGGCCCGTGATAGGGGTCTTGCCCTAGAATCACCACCTTAACGTCTTCAAGCGGTGTTGTCAAGAGAGCCTGAAAAATCTTTTCCTTGGGTGGATAAATAGTCCCTTGAGCATAGACCTGATTCATAAACTGATTGATTTTCCCGAAATAACCCTCAGGTAATTGCTCCTTAATCAAAGCATGCCAAGACGAATGTTCCATAGCCGACTCCTTCGTTTTTACTGCCTCTATTATAGCAAAAAGTGGCTATCTAAACCACTTTTTACAGTTTATCTAAACAATCCAGCAAGTCTTGGTAAGAATAGACTTCGTAGGTTGGCTGGGCTTGTGTGTGATTTTCGAGGTGATTAGGATTGTACCAGATAGTGTCAATCCCCGCATTATTGCCACCTTGAATGTCGGCGGTTAGAGAATCTCCAATCATCAGCGTCTTTTCTTTGCTAAATCCTTCAATCTGCTGACCAATTTTTTCATAAAAGAGAGCATCAGGCTTTTGTGTTTGCAACTGTTCAGAGATAAAGACTTGATTGAAATAAGGTGCTAGACCAGATTGAGCCAAACGCCCTGTCTGAATGGCAGTTATTCCATTTGTCGCAGTATACAGCTCATAATCTCGCTCGATAAGGTTATCTAAGAGCTCATGAGCGCCTGAAAAAGTTTGGCCCTGTTGGGCAAGGTAAAATTGGTAACTCTGGGCAAGTAAAGCACCGTCCTTCTCAAATCCAAAATGAGCAAATAAACGAGAAAAGCGCGTGTTAACCAGCTCTGGTTTACTGATTTTCTTTTGCTCCAAGTCCTTCCAGAGAGCCTTGTTCATAGGAACGTAATAGTCTTTATAGGCCTGAATATCTGCAACCCCTTCTTCTTTTAGAAGTTGGGTCAAAGCCACATCCTCAGCAGCATCAAAATCAAGAAGAGTGTGGTCAAGGTCGAAAAGTAGAAATTTGTAGGACAATTTGAGGTTTTCCTTTCTAGGTACTTAATAGATTAGTTTATTTCTTCTTTTTCTTAGTTTTATTCATCAACATACCAACTACAACTGGAGTAACCACACTTCCAACTTGTCCAACAACTTTAAGTATCTTTTTTGCTTCATCTATTTTTTTGTTTCTACACGATTCGCACTTATTGTGCTTATAACTTGATGGTAAATCCCTAGTACATGTCTTACATTTTTTTATTTCTTTCATTCTAGCACCTCTGTCTCAATATAATCTGGTTTATTTGGTAATTTCATTATAGAAGTTTCAATTTTTGGCAATTCTTTTGTCCAGTAATTTGTAGGAGAAGGATCAAGTAAATCAAGTCTCTCTACTAATTCCTGAGAACTGAGATAAGTTTCGTTAATAAATTTCCCAAAGTAATCCAAACTTTTTTGAGCAGCTTTTTTCTCGCCTAACTCATTATAGGCTAGTGCTGCTGATAGTGAAACGATATTTACAGCTGCTAATCCATCTCTAATTTCATTCATACGAGCTTCAATTTTATCTGGTTTATCCCCTTTTAATAACTTACCCCAAGTAGAATCTGGTTGTTCTTTAATAAAATTCACATTTGATTTTTGACTAAGCATTAAGAGATTTCTACTATCTTCTGCATCTGAAATAACTTGCAGTAACATCATTGTTCTAATGCTTGAATCTGATATCTCTCTAGCTTGCAAGAGTTTCTGTTGACAACTATAGGCTATTGCAAGTCTATCTGACTCCTGTCCTTTTCTGACGTCCTCAATAGCATATTGTACATTCTGAATCTCCTCTGCAATCTGAGCCATTTGAATTTGTGACGAATAATCGGCTAATGCTTTATTTAATTCTGGTGTCAACTTAACAGATTTCAATGGTACATTTCCAATGACTTTATTAGTATTAGTATCTACTAATACCGCCAAGAGAGAGCCATCTTTCTTTGTCATTAATTTTAACACTCCTTGAGCAATTTGTTCCCGTTGTTCTGGAGAAAGAATTGCCTGAAAAACCTCTTCAGGTATACTAGATTGGACAACATTGATAAAGGCTGGAGCAGAATATAACATTTTTTCTACTTCAGATAAGATTTTAGTTGCATTTTTGACTAAAGGTTTGGCTATTTCTGGTAACTTATTAAAAAACGATGAGGGTTTTAGTTCATAACCATCAATATCAAGAATATCGAAGTCATCTTCTCCAAAAAATAAAACTTCATCCATAAATTACTACCTCATTATGTTTAAATTATTAGAAATATTATACCATATTAAACAAAATTATGATTTTGATTTTTCTTTAATATTATTTATCCAATCATTTTTACTGGAATCTAACATAGAATAATACTATCCTATACAATTGACAGCTCAAATCGTTCAGAATAGAACAATCCTAACTATCGAATACTCTAACTTCATAAATATCCATGCAATTCTAGGTTTAGAATTCCTATAAACTAAATGTTTTCGCACTATTCTAAGACATTGATTGTCTTAGATTTTAATTTTTGAAGGATTCTAAAGCTAGAAGAACTCAAAAATGAAGATAACTAAGCTATTCGAAGCTTAGAAGAACCTTTTCTAAAATCCATACCCACTTTAACTAGCGACGCTTACAATTCTTCTGATGTGATTTGAGTTTTTTCAGAGCCCAATCATAGTGGCTTGACGTGCTACTAACAAAGTAAGAACCTAGACTTGTCCCTCCCGTCCACTTATAGATACCTTTGGTAAAGAGTTCGTCAGTTCTGAAGCCTTCTATCAACTCTAAAACCTCTCTATGTGATTGTTCTAGGAGTCTAGTCGCTTCTTCTAAGGAGGTTTTCTGGTGCTTCTTCCAAAAAGCGACATTCATTTCTCCATAAGTTTTCCAATTATAAGGTTCAGGGAGAAAAGTTCTTTCTTGACCTTCTTGATTAGAATGGACCCAAGTCAAAAGTAACTGCTGCCATTCATAAAGATGAATCAGGACATCTCTTAGATTCTTATCCCTTTTCCAGTGAGCTTCTTTTTTCTTTGAGTCTCTTGAAAAATCAAATGGAGTCTGTAGCTCATCTTCACTTAGTTGGGAGATGAAACGATTGAGCTTTTCATAGTTTTCCTTAGAGGCCAGCATTAGCTCCTCTTTTGTTTTCGGTCTAGGCACAGAGTTCTCCCTTCATATCTCTAGTTATTATTAGAAATTTTTTATCCTTTAAATCTCTATAACTTATCCTTTAATTTCTCAACAAAGAGATAGGCTGCCGGACAGGTCAAAGTATTCTTAATCGTCAAATGGTTGATTTGATGGATCTTTTTGCGATCTGTATGGGGGAACTCTCGACAGGCCTTTGGACGAACTTCATAGATGGAACAGAGATTATCTCCTCCTAGAAAGGGACAAGGCATGGATTTAAAAACCTTATCACCATCTTCATCTACTTGCAAAAACTCTGCTTCAAAAGCAGGTAATTTCATCTTAAAGTACTTGGCGATTCGTGTAATATCCGCTTCTTTAAAGTCAGGCCCCAATGTCTTGCAACAGTTGGCACAGGCCGTACAATCAATCTCCGCAAAAACTTCTTGGTGAATCTGTTGGGCTATCTTATCCAGATTTTTTGGTGGTTTTTTCTTTAAATTGGCTAAAATTTTACGGTGCTCCTTTTGCTTTTGCAAGGCTAGCTGGTGGTAATACTCAATATCAATTTCTTTAGACATAATTTCTTTCTAATTCACGTATTTTTGTCTATTATACCATAAACACTGCCCCTTTTTTGCCCCCTGAACAGAAAAAAGCCCTTCGGATAAAATCCGAGGGGCTTAAAAAGTTGTTAAATCAACGGCCGAACTTTTGAATTTCAAGGTTCGGGATAAAATAGTTCACTGAACTATTTTATTTTTTCAAGTTGTAGAATGATTTCAATCCACGGTATTCAGCTACTTCACCAAGTTGGTCTTCGATGCGAAGCAATTGGTTGTATTTAGCGATACGGTCTGTACGTGAAAGTGAACCAGTCTTAATTTGTCCTGCGTTAGTTGCAACTGCAATGTCAGCGATTGTTGAATCTTCAGTTTCACCTGAACGGTGTGATACAACTGCAGTGTAACCAGCTTCTTTAGCCATTTCGATAGCTTCAAAAGTTTCAGTAAGAGTACCGATTTGGTTAACTTTGATAAGGATTGAGTTAGCAGCACCTTCTTGGATACCACGTGCAAGGTAGTCAGTGTTTGTTACGAAGAAGTCGTCACCAACAAGTTGTACTTTCTTACCAAGACGTTCAGTAAGAGCTTTCCAACCATCCCAGTCGTTTTCATCCATACCATCTTCGATAGTGATGATTGGGTATTTGTTAACCAATTCTTCAAGGTAGTCGATTTGTTCTGCAGATGTACGAACAGCAGCGCCTTCACCTTCAAATTTAGTGTAGTCGTAAACTTTACGTTCTTTATCGTAGAATTCTGATGAAGCACAGTCAAATCCGATAAATACGTCTTTACCTGGAACATATCCAGCAGCTTCGATCGCAGCAAGGATAGTTTCAACACCGTCTTCAGTTCCTTCGAAACGAGGAGCAAATCCACCTTCGTCACCTACGGCAGTTTCCAAACCACGTGATTTAAGGATTTTCTTAAGAGCGTGGAAGATTTCAGCACCGTAACGAAGAGCTTCTTTGAATGTTGGCGCACCAACTGGCAAGATCATGAACTCTTGGAAAGCGATTGGAGCGTCAGAGTGAGAACCACCGTTGATGATGTTCATCATTGGAGTTGGAAGAACTTTAGTGTTGAATCCACCAAGGTAGCTGTAAAGTGGGATTTCAAGGTAGTCAGCAGCAGCACGAGCTACAGCGATAGACACACCAAGGATTGCGTTTGCACCCAATTTACCTTTGTTAGGAGTACCGTCAAGAGCGATCATAGCACGGTCGATAGCTTGTTGATCACGTACATCGTAGCCAATGATAGCTTCAGCAATGATGTTGTTTACGTTGTCAACAGCTTTTTGTGTACCAAGACCACCGTAACGAGATTTGTCACCGTCGCGAAGTTCAACTGCTTCGTGTTCACCAGTAGAAGCTCCTGATGGAACCATACCACGTCCGAAAGCACCTGATTCAGTGTAAACTTCTACTTCAAGTGTTGGGTTACCGCGTGAGTCTAGGACTTCGCGAGCGTAAACATCAGTAATAATTGACATTTTTTACTCTCCTTATGAGTTAAATTTTTTACACCTCTATAATACCTTAAAAGCCCTCCTTTTTCAAGAAAAAACGTTATCTTTGTGCAAATTTTCCTTAACTTTATAAAGTAATCGCTTTCTTTTATCTGTTTTATTCTAACTTTTATGATATACTATCTTCATGACAGATTTATCAAAACAATTACTTGAAAAAGCTCATGGTGGGCCAAAAATTAATCCGGATGAGCAAAGACGCTTTCTCGGTACATTTGAGGAAAGAGTACTAGGTTTTGCAGATATTGAGACAGCAAATAGTCCTCAGCTAGAAAAAGGCTTTTTATCTATTTTAGAAAACCTTCAGGAAAAAGCAGAGCCACTATTTGTGAAGATTTCACCAAATATCGAATTTGACAAGCAAGTTTTCTACTTAAAAGAAGCTAAAGAAATTGATAGTCAAGCTACCATTGTATCTGAAGAGCATACTTCTTCTCCTTTTGGCCTGATTATCCATAGCAATGCACCAGTACAAGTAGAAGAAAAGGACCTTCGACTTGCTTTTGCAAAACTTTGGGAAGTTAAAGAGGAAGAACAATCCAAAGCATCCTTATGGAAAAAATGGTTTGGCTAAATCTTGCGCATATTTAATAAGTGCCCGATATTGGCTGCCGTGCGTTCCAGATAGAGACTGGCATTTTTCAAACTATCTTCTAAAGGTTCACTTTTCTCCAAAATAGAAAAAGCTACTTGGATATTTTCAAATGGTAAGGGAGGTAAATCTTCAGCAAGACTACCGCAAATAGCAATGACAGGAACTCCGACAGGGGTTCTTTTTGCTACACCAATTGGTGCTTTCCCAACTAAACTTTGACGATCTAACCTTCCTTCTCCTACAACAACCAAGTCAGCATGTAAAACTTTCTTATCAAAGTTGATTAAGTTCAAGCAGGTATCAATTCCAGACACGATATTTGCTTGAGCAAAGGCACACAAACCGCCAGCAATGCCTCCACCAGCTCCTGCTCCTTTAATTTCCAATGTTTCAGGTGAGACTTTTTCATAAAAATCTTGGATTCCCTGATCTACGACTTCAAACCTAGTAGGATCTAGGCCTTTTTGTTTTCCAAAAATGTAGGTCGCACCTTGAGGACCACATAAGGGACTCACGACATCTGCTAAAATATGAATTTGAACACCTTCAGGAATTTCATAGCGATTTTCTGTTGAAACAGAAGCTAAGTTCAATAAGGACTGACCGCAAGCGGGCAAGACATTTCCATCCCTATCATAAAATCGATAACCTAAACCAGCAGCGATCCCAATTCCCCCATCATTACTGGCCGTGCCACCAACGCCGATATAGATTTCTTTAATCCCTTTAGCAATGAGATGGCGAATCAACGCTCCAATACCACGAGTTTGGATTTGAAGTGGATTTCGATTCTCCATCGGAATTTTTCCAAGACCAACTAAATCAGCAACTTCAAATAGCGCCAGTTCCCCTTTTTGAAAATAGCGCATGGCTTCTTTTTGTCCAAAAGGTCCTGTCACTTGGAACCATTTTTCTTCAAGGTCAATAGAATGCCGAATAGCATCTACTGTACCTTCGCCACCATCACTAACAGGGCAGAGAAGACATTCTATATCTGCTATCGATTGTTGGAAGCCTCTTTTAATAGCTTCAGCCACCTCTTCAGCGCTCAAGCTTTCCTTAAATGAATCTGGTGCAATTACAATCTTCATATTTTCCCTCATTCTAAACAGTCAATCAAAGGTAGAACTTCTAAAAAATCCCTCTTGTCAACATGATTTGGTATTTCTTGTTTCAGCACTTCTTTGGCACAAAAAGCAATTCCCAGTCCTGCTGACTTCAACATTAATAAGTCATTAGCCCCGTCACCGATTGCAATCGTTCTTTCTTTAGAAAGTTTTAGTTCCTTTCTCCATTGTTCCAGAGTCTCTTTTTTAACCTCGGGACTGATAATTTGTCCAATCAATTTTCCAGTTAAAAGACCATCTTTGACTTCGAGTTGGTTGGCAGAGAAATGGGCAATGCCAAGTGATTTTGCTAATCGATCAACTATTGGTGTAAATCCACCGGACACCAGACCAACTATGATGCCATTCTTTTGGAGAATGGAAATGAATTCCTGGGCATTTGGCGTTAAATGAATAGAGTTAAAAACTTTCTCAAAGACCGAAATAGGAAGACCTTCCAACAAGGACACTCTTTTTCTTAAACTGCTTTCAAAGTCCAACTCCCCTTGCATCGCCTGACTTGTAAGCTGCGCAATTTCCTCCTCACAACCTGCCTCTCTTCCCAAAAGGTCAATCACTTCTTCTAGGATTAAGGTTCCATCAACATCCATAACACACAAACCTTTTACTTGAGACATCAGTTCTCCTCTCTAAACAGCCCAAAAATCGTATGAAGTCATCATACGATTTTATCTATTAATTAACTAAACTATGGTACAAGTCAAGGTATGACTTGCAGGCTGTATCCCATGAGAAATCACACTCCATAGCTTGTTTTTGTAGATTTCTCCAAACATCAGGATGGTTTCTATACAAGTCCAATGCTGTTTGGAAAGTCCAATTCAACCAGTAAGGAGATAGATTGTCAAAGCTAAAGCCGGTACCGCTTCCTTCGATTGGATTGAAAGCGCGGACAGTATCTCGCAAGCCACCAACTTCATGAACCAACGGTAAGGTTCCATAACGCATAGCCATCATTTGAGACAAGCCACACGGTTCGAAACGACTTGGCATGAGGAAGAGATCGCAAGCAGCGTAGATTTCTTGGGCTAGTTTGACATCAAAAGTGATATTTGCTGATAACTTGTCTGGGTATATTTGAGCAAACCACGAGAAAGCTCCTTCAAAGGCTGGATCGCCAGTTCCCAAAAGAACAATCTGAACATCTTCTTGCAAGATATGGTGCAGACTATCCACCACCACATCAAAACCTTTTTGACGTGTCAAACGAGAAACAATTCCCACCAGTGGAACGTCAGCTCTAACTGGCAAACCAACTCTTTCTTGCAATTTTGCCTTGTTTTGGGCCTTCCCAGACAAATCTTCCTGATTAAAATGATAATCTAATAGGGCATCCGTCTGAGGATTATAAAGATCAGCATCAATCCCGTTCACGATACCAGACACCTTGCCAGACTCCATTCGAAGAATCTGATCCAAGTTACATCCAAACTGACTAGTCATAATTTCATGGGCATAGCTAGGCGAGACAGTTGAAACACGGTCCGCATAAAGAATACCTGCCTTCATCCAGTTCAGACAGTTGTTCCAGCGAAGGGTGCCATCAGCGTAACGTTCAAAGCCGACTCCAAACAAATCACCCAACATTCCTTCTGAAAATTGTCCCTGGAATTCCAAATTATGAATGGTTAAAACTGTTTTAATGCCCTCATAGGCTTGAATCCAACGGTATTTTTCCTTTAACAAGAAAGGAATCATAGCTGTATGGTAGTCATGAACATGGAGAAGATCAGGAATAAAGTCAATCCTTTCCATAGCCTCAATGGCAGCCAGTTGGAAAAAGGCAAAGCGTTCTCCGTCATCAAAATCACCGTAAACATGACCACGGAAGAAATAATATTGATTGTCAATAAAGTAGAAGGTTACACCATTTAATACTGTTTTCTTAATTCCACAATACTGTCTTCGCCAACCAACACTCACCTCAAAATGAAGAACATCTTCAATCTGATTTCCAAATTTAGCCTCTACCATGTCATAGTAGGGTAAAATTACTGCAACTTCATGTCCCGCTTTTACTAGTGATTTAGGAAGAGCGCCAATGACGTCTCCCAAACCACCTGTTTTTGAAAAGGGTGCACCCTCAGCTGCTACAAATAAAATTTTCATGAATGAATATCCTCTGTTACTTTAGCACCTTTCTTAACCACAACTGGATGTTCTGCAGTTCCACGGATCACAACTCCATCCGCAACTTCCACACCCTTGTCCAAGATAGCATATTCGACCTGAGCACCTTCTCCAATAATAACACGAGGGAATAAGATACTATCTTTAACCAAGCTATCCTTATGGACATGAATATTACGTGATAAAACAGAATTAGCCACTTGACCTTCAATGATACTACCAGAAGCAAACTGAGAAGTGCTTACCTTAGATGTGTTAGCATAATAAGTTGGTTCTTCGTTTTTGACCTTTGTGTAAATCTTTTGGTTTGGAGTAAAGAGAGAGTAGAATTTTTGAGAATCAAGCATATCTTTATTAGCTTGGTAATAAGACTCTACAGAATGAATATTTGCTAGATAACCTGTGTACTCGTAGGCAAAAGCTCCTTCTTTTGCAGCCAAATCTCGTAAAACATAACGCAATTTCTCTGGATGTTCTTTCTCGGCTTCTTCTTCCAAGCGTTCAATTAACCAAGGTGTATCAACGACAAAGATATCTGTGGACATATTGTAAACTTCATCTGATGATTTGCTGTCAAAAAGTTTATGAGAACGGACATGGTCTGTTTCATCTACTTCTAAGATTGCATTTACTTCTGAAATATCTTTTTTAGGTAATTTTTTATAAACTACAGTGATAGGCCCTTTTGTTGTACTATGTAGATGGAAAACTTGGTTCAAATCAATATTAATCAAAACATCACAGTTGAGTGAAACTGTTTGGTTTGAGCCAGAACGTTTCAAGTAAGTAAGAAGTTGTTGGTAGTATTCTTTTCCAACTGTACTACTTTCCACACGGGTATTGTAAATACCTAGATAATAGTGGCTAAGAAGAGTTGACAAGCCCCACTCACGTCCTGAACGGATATGGTCAAAGACTGAGCTAATATTATCTTGTTGGAAAATACCAAAAATACTACGGACCCCAGCATTAGCAAGACTTGAAAGCGGGAAGTCAATCAAACGATATTTACCACCAAATGGCAAACTAGCTACTGGACGGTGATCTGTCAGTGTTGACATATCATGAAAACCAACTGTGTTTCCTAAAATGGCAGAATATTTATCAATCTTCATCTGTTGCTACCCCCACTACTTCATTATATCCTACAACTTGTACTTCTTCTGTTCCATCAATTTCAACACCGTCAGAAATAACTGCACCTTCACCAATAATGGCACGTTTGATTTTAGCTCCGTGTCCGATAATGGCTCCACTCATGATAACTGAATCAACAACTTCCGCTCCTTCACGAACTTGCGCACCTGTTGAAAGGATAGAATGTTTAACAGTTCCATCTACAAAACAGCCATCAACAACCAAGGAATCTTCCACGTGAGCATTTGCACCAAGGAAGTTTGGTGGTGAAATTAAGTTTCTTGAGTAAATCTTCCATTGACGGTTACGGCTATCCAAGGCATTCTCTGGAGAAATGTACTCCATGTTCGCTTCCCAAAGTGACTCAATGGTACCAACATCTTTCCAGTAGCCATTAAACTCATATGCATAGACACTTTCACCTGACTCAAGGTAATTTGGAATGACATTCTTACCGAAGTCTGACATATCGACACTGCTCTTTTCAGCAGCAACAAGCATATTGCGCAGACGTTGCCAATCAAAGATGTAAATACCCATAGAAGCCTTTGTAGATTTAGGTTGAGCTGGTTTTTCTTCAAATTCAACAATGCGGTTATTAGCATCTGTATTCATGATACCAAAACGGCTAGCTTCCTTTAGAGGAACATCAAGGACTGCTACTGTCAAACTAGCATTATTATCCTTGTGAGACTGGAGCATATCATCATAATCCATTTTGTAGATGTGGTCCCCAGATAGAATCAAGACATACTCAGGGTTGACACTGTCGATATAATCAATATTTTGGTAAATAGCGTGGCTAGTCCCCTCAAACCAACGATTTCCTTCACTTGCAGAATAAGGTTGAAGAATAGAGACACCAGAATTGATACCATCTAGTCCCCAGCTTGAACCATTCCCGATATGGTTGTTGAGAGCAAGCGGTTGGTACTGGGTAATGACTCCAACATTGTTGATGCCTGAGTTGGCACAGTTTGAAAGAGCAAAGTCAATGATACGGTAGCGCCCACCAAATTGCACAGCTGGTTTTGCGATGCTTTGAGTGAGTTTACCGAGACGAGTTCCTTGCCCACCAGCAAGAATCAAAGCTAACATTTCATTCTTCATTTTCTACTCCTTTTTGGTTTTTACTTGTGACGGTTTTAGTAGGTTTCAAGCGGCGTTTGATTTTCCAAACACTTGCTCCCATAGCCGGTAGGGTAAAGGTCAAGGTCTGCTCATAATCTTTCCATAGTCCTTCTTGCGTTTGCACAGTTTGATTATGTTCTTTCCAAACGCCTCCCCACTCTTCTAACTCAGTATTCCAGACTTCTTCATAAATCCCTGCAACAGGCAGACCAATGGTAAAATCTTTTCGTTCAACAGGTGCCATATTAAAGACGCAGACTAGCATGTCGCCCTTCTTACCCTTACGGATGAAGGAAAGAACACTCTGGTCTCGATTATCCGCATCGATGATTTCAATACCATCATAGCTGGTATCAATTTCCCACAGACAGCGGTGGTCTTTATAAAACTGGTTTAGCTGAGAAGTGAAATACTTCATCTTAGCATTCATTGGATCTTCTAGATTAGACCATTCCAACTGTTCTTCAGATTTCCATTCTAGGAATTGCCCATATTCACTACCCATGAAGAGCAATTTTTTACCTGGGTGACAAATTTGGTAAGTGTAGAGATTGCGCAAGCCTGCGAATTGATTATAGCGATCCCCCCACATCTTGTGCATCATACTCTTCTTGCCATGAACCACTTCATCGTGTGAGAATGGTAAGAGATAGTTCTCCTTGAAGACATACATAAAGCTGAAAGTCACCAGGTTAAAGTCATATTTACGATAAATCGGATCTTCTTCATAGAAACGGAGGATGTCATTCATCCAACCCATATTCCATTTGTAGTCGAAGCCAAGACCATCTGAATCCTTAGTGTCAGTAATCTGAGTAGCTGATGAACTTTCCTCAGCTATCATCATAACGTCTGGATGAACTAGTTTAATCACATCATTCAAGCGTTGAAGGAAATAATAACCCTCATAGTTGAGATTGCCACCATCTTTATTAGGTGTCCATGGAGCATCATCGTAGTCAAGATAGAGCATGTTACTAACCGCATCCACGCGAATACCATCTAAATGATAAAAATCAATCCAAAACTTAATACTAGAAATCAAGAAAGACTGGACTTCATTCTTTCCAAGGTCAAAATTGAGTGCTCCCCAACCGTAGTTATGAGCCTTATTATGGTCTTGGTATTCAAAAGTCGGTGTTCCATCATAATAGGCCAAGGCATCATCATTGATAGTAAAGTGACCAGGTACCCAGTCTACAATAACGCCTATATTGTTTAAGTGACATTCCTCAACAAAATCTTGAAACTCTTCAGGGCGACCATAGGCATCCTCTAGAGCAAAGTAACCCATAAGCTGATAGCCCCAACTCAAACCTAGTGGGTGAGACATCAAAGGCATAAACTCAATGTGAGTATAGTTCATATCAACCAAGTAAGGAATGAGTTCATCTTTCAATTGAGCAAAACTATAGGGGCTACCATCAGGATTTCTCTTCCAAGATCCAGCATGGACCTCATATATATTGACAGGACGCTCTTCAAAGCTCAAGCGTTTTCTACGAGCTAACCAGAGACCATCCTTCCATTTCTTTTCTGGAATATCTGTTAAAATAGCCCCAGTACCAGGTCGTGCCTCATATCGAATAGCCAAAGGGTCAATCTTCATCAGCTGATGACCATTTGCACGCGTGATATGGTACTTATAAATTTGGTCTTCTTGAGCAAGACTGGTAAAGACTTCCCAGACTCCAAATTCATTCCGTTCCATCAGAATTTGATTTTCAACCCAATTGGTGAAATCCCCTACCAAGTGAACAGTCTGAGCATTAGGTGCCCAGACACGAAAAGTATAGCCATACTCTCCATTTTTTTCTTCCCTATGTGCTCCCAGATAGTGCTGGAGGTGAAAATTTTCACCTGTCTTAAAGGTTTCTAAAGCTTGTTTCTTATCCATACACCCTCCTATTTCTGTAAGCGTTTTCTATAGATTTATTATACTACCTTTTTAGGGAAGATTCAAGTAAATTACGGAATTTGCTAAAAATTCTTTTGAAAGTCTTCAACAAATTCACTGATGTATTCACTTGTAAATCAAGAAATTTTCAGAAACGCTTTGAAAACGAAATGTTTTTTTACAATACTATCATAAAGTTCGTTATTTTACTAACAAAAAAATAATTTTAAGTAAAAAAATAAACCAGGAAATTAATTTCCTGATTTTATTGTTTTTAAGAGATAAAGTACTGCAAATGAATTTAAATTGTAATTCTATTCTACAAAACTTTAAAGACGCTGGCGCTAACGCCACCAACCATGTCTTTATCACTTAAATGGCTATTGGTCACCAATAGTTCTAGATTTCCTGCATTTTCAAACTGGAAGTCTTGCCCTTTAGCATTAAAGACAACCAGTAAATGTTCTTCCCCTTGAATCTCATAGACAATCCAACCACTATGTTCGTTGGCTGAATGAACAAAAACATGATGGTAAATCTCATCATAAGTTGGATAAGAAAAGGCACTGCTTTCTGTCTTCAATCGAATCATCTGACGGATAAACGCAATACTGTCTTGACGCTCATTAAGCAAGTCCCAGTTCACTTGATTCACACTGTCAGGAGCATTATAGCTATTCATAGCACGCTCTCTATCATCATGTGTCAACTCACCATTCTCACCAGTCGCAACCAGTTTGGTACGACCAAATTCTTGACCGATTTCCATAAAGGCCATCCCTTGCATAAGCAGATTCATGGCTGTGGCTGTCTCAACCTTGCGCATGATTTGTTCTGAATTTTGGTCTGGATGAAGAGTTGCCAATAAATCGTGAAGATTGTAATTGTCATGGGCTTCCACATAGTTAAGTACTTGATTTGGATGTGTATAGGTACCTAATTCACGACTTCCTAGAATTGCTTTGGCTAGAATTGGCTCTGTAGCAGCACCACTAACAAAACCTGACTTGATAGCACCATAAACTTCTCCACCTTTGACAGCATCACGCTGATTGTCATTAAAGAAACCAATATTTGGCATCTGGTAGGCATTGTCCTTCTTGGCCTTATCATAAGGTGCTAGGCCTGTTCCCATATCCCATCCTTCTCCATAAAGGATAATGTTAGGGTCAATTTCATCCAAACTCTGACGAATCATCTGCATGGTCTTGACATCATGAATCCCCATCAAGTCAAAACGGAAACCGTCAATATTGTATTCCTGCACCCAGTATAGAAGGGAATCAATCATATACTTGCGGAACATTTCGTGTTCGCTGGCTGTTTCATTTCCAACACCCGTTCCATTCTGGAAGGTACCGTCTGGATTCATACGATAGTAGTAATCAGGGACAGTTGTTTGGAAAGGTGCATCCACTACTGAGAAGGTATGATTATAGACCACATCCATAATGACACCAATACCCGCATCGTGATAGGCTTGAACCATGGTCTTCAAATCGCGAATGACCTGAGCTGGATCATCTGGGTTGGTTGAAAGGCTCGTTTCTGGTGCGTTATAGTTTTGTGGGTCATAACCCCAGTTGTAGGTTACATTCCCATCCTCATCGTATTCTTTGTGACGGTCTGCAATTGGTTGCAACTGAACATAATTGTAGCCCAGCTTCTTGATGTAATCAAAAGCAGTTGACTGGTCATACTGGTTAACAGTTCCAGTCTGAGCAGCACCCAAGAACGTTCCTCGAAGATGTTCATCTACACCTGAGGTCGGTGATTTGGTCAAATCACGAATGTGCATTTCACAAATAACTGCCTTACATGGATTTGCCAAGCGCCAAGTAGCCTCCGAACCGTGCTTGACCTTAAAGTTTTCAACTTGCTTTTCTTCATGGCTCAGGATAGCTGAACGTTTGCCATCAGGACTGGTCGCGATGGTATAAGGATCGCGTGTCAGTGTTTGGTGATGAGGGAATTGGACCTGATACTGATAAGCCTTACCAGTCAAATTTTCCTCAACATCCAAACTCCAGACACCGATTGTATTGTCTTTATGGTTATAAGAGTAGCTATTGCCTCTTTCCATCTCAAAAGTCTTCCAAACAGGAGCAGCATTAGCAGCAGATTCATAAACAACAACCTGCACTTCTGTAGCTGTAGGAGCCCAAAGGGAAAAATGAGCCTGATTGTCCTCTACACGGCAACCCAATTCACCTTGGTAGCCCCAGTGGTGGTCGAAACTAGCACTATTGATAGCCTTGTCAAAGGCAAAAGGATTTTGATTCTTATAGAAAGGACTGGCAATAGCAGGATTTTCAGAATAATAAATTCTATCATCCCCTTCCAAAATCCAGACCTCTGTTAAGAGGGGATAGTGATTAAAACGGATAGCATACTCTTTACTGGTTTGGCCGGTATGAACCACAAAATTCAAGCTTTCTAAGGGATGAGCGCTTGGATGTTCAAAGCTAAATAAGGCTCCAAAATAATCTTCTTGGTAAGTTAGTAAATCAATTCGTTGATCCTTACTCTTTACAAAAGAGCAAGTGTCGTATTCACCATTCTTGCGATGGTAATGAATACGCATAGGGTAGTTATACATTTTTATTTTTCCTTTTCCTTTTTAATTTGTTTCTATTTCACTAATAAATTCTTGACCGATTTTGTCCCGATTAACAAACTAGTTATACTGTCTAAACTCTGGTTTTAAACTATCATTACAGACTTTCTAGCCAAGCTTCATCTCGAACCTCGATACCAAGTTCTTGTGCTTTTTGCAGTTTACTTCCAGCATCTGCTCCTGCAACAACAAGGTCGGTCTTTTTAGAAACACTACCTGTTACCTTGGCACCCAGACTTTCGAGTTTACTTTTAGCTTCTGAGCGCTTGAGCCGTTTCAATTTTCCAGTCAATACAACGGTCAAACCTGACAAGGCCGCATTCGCAACTACTGTCTGACCTTTATAATCCAGATTGACCCCAGCTTCTTTCAATTCTCTTAGGAGAATTTCAGAGCCTTCTGTAGCAAAGTAAGTCTGGAGACTATTGGCAATCACGCCACCCAGACTTTCAATACTAGCCACTTCCTCTGGATCTGTCTGAGCCAGATTTTCAATCGAGTGAAAATGTTGAAGTAAAAGCTGACTGGCCTTGCTTCCGACATGACGAATTCCCAAACCAAACAAGAGTTTTTCAGCAGAGTTTTTCTTAGATGCTTGAATGGCTTGATACAGTTTAGAAGCAGACTTTTCCTTAACCCCCTCTAAAAGGAGAAAATCTTCTTCTTTCAAACGATAAATATCCGCCACGTCCTTAACCAAATTGGCAGCAAAGAGTTTTTCAACTACTGATGGACCAAGGCCTGTAATATTCATGGCATCTCTAGAGGCAAAGTGAATCAAACCTTCCATGATTTGAGCAGGGCAACGCGGATTGATACAACGCAGGGCCACTTCATCTTCAAAGTGCAACAAGTCAGAGTTACAACTTGGACAGTTTGTAGGGATATCTAGTTTTTCTTCAGAAACCCGTTTAGACTCTACCACACGTAAAACGGCAGGGATGATGTCCCCAGCCTTATAGACAATAACTGTGTCGTCTTTGCGGATATCTTTTTCAGCAATATAATCCACATTGTGCAGGGTCGCACGGCTAACAGTTGTTCCGGCCAGCTGAACAGGGGTCAGATTAGCAGTTGGGGTTACAACACCCGTACGGCCTACTGTCCAGTCAACTGAGAGTAATTGGGCTTCTTTTTCTTCAGCTGGGAACTTGTAGGCTACTGCCCACTTTGGAGCCTTAACGGTAAAGCCAAGTTCTTCTTGACCTGCTAGGTCGTTGACCTTGATTACCACCCCATCGATATCATAGGGAAGACTGTCTCGTTCCTGTCCTACTTCTTGGATAAAATCCCAGATTTCATCTATATTTTCAGCCAAGATTCGCTTAGGATTGACCACAAAACCTAGTTGTTCAAGGTGCTTCAAAACTTTTTCTTGACTATCACGAGTTGACGGGCTGGCTTCTTGATAGAGGAAAGTCGCAAGATTACGCTTGGCAACTACTGCTGTATCCAACTGACGCAAGGTTCCTGCCGCTGCATTACGAGGATTGGCAAATTCAGGCTCTCCATTTTCTTGTCGAGCTTGGTTGACCTGGTCAAAAGAAGCGCGTGGCATGTAACACTCCCCACGAACTGTGATATCTAGTTCTTCTGGCAAGGTCAAAGGAATGTCCTTAACACGCTTGAGGTTTTCCGTGATATTCTCCCCAACAGAACCATCTCCACGTGTTGCCCCAGCAACTAAAATCCCCTTTTCATAAGTCAGCGAGATAGACAAGCCATCGATTTTCAGCTCACAAATATAGGTTGGATGAGGCACTTCCTTACGAACACGCGCATCAAAAGCTTCAAGCTCCTCACGTGAAAAAGCATCCTGCAAACTATAAAGAGGATACTGATGACTGTATTTTTCAAAACCATCTAAAACCTTGCCACCAACACGATGGGTAGGACTGTCTGCTAGCACTTGATCTGGATAGGCAGTTTCTAACTCAACCAACTCTCGGTAAAGGCGATCATACTCACTGTCTGAAACCGAGGGATTATCGCTGGTATAGTACTCAGTCGCATAGCGATTGAGCAAGGCGACCAACTCATTCATTCTTTTATTCATAAAACTATTTTACCATAAATTAAGCCCTTCTCACAAACGAGAAGGGCGGAAAAAACACTTAGATTGGAATTATTTTTGAAGTCCAAGCAAACTTATGTCTCTTTTTCAAAATGAGTTCGTACATAGCCTAGAGCTAAGAAGGATAAGGCGACAACTCCAAGTCCAATAATCAAGAAAGAATAAAGATGGACACTTGGAAGAAAGGTCATCAAACCTTTCGCAATCGGCATAAAGAGAATTGCCAGTGTAAAAATGGTACTCAATACCCTACCCAAATATTCTCCATCAATCTTGGTCTGTACCTGTGTAAAGAAGTGAATATTAAAAATCGTCATAAAGAGTTCACAAATCAGGTTTCCAGAAAAGGTTAAAATATTGGGCAGTGGCAAACCCATCATGAAAACTCCTACTCCTGTTAAAATCAATAAGAACAAAAGTGTATTCATACTTGATTTAAATTTATTTGCTATCAGTGCTCCTATAATTGAGCCAATCGCACCCATGGTTAAGATAGTCGCATAAGCACCTTGTACTCCATATAGTTTATTTGAAAAAGGAAGCAAAAACTCAAAAGCCGCAAAAAAGAAATTAACGCTGGAAGCTACCAGCAAAAGGAAGAAAATTTCTTGCTGATGCCAGATATAGTGTAACCCATCCTTGATATCTACAAAAATATCTCTCCCAGTAAAAGCCTTTTTCTCTTGAACTTTTGCTTCCTCTTTTGGAAGGAAAGCCACTAGAATAAAAGCAATGAAAAAAGTCAGCGAGTCTAGCAGTAGCGTCATATGGAGACTTGCGAATTGTAAAACCAGAAAAGAGAGTACAGGAGAACTCACACTGACAACCTGCAAGACCAACTCCAAACGAGAATTGTAGAGGACCAGTTCATCCTTCTCTACCAATTCTGTGATAATGGCCTTATTTGCAGGTCTAGAAAAGGCAAAAGCAATAGCCTGAACAATATTGGCAAAAATCAAAGCTCCAATCATCCAGCTGTCATTCCTTATAAAAGAAATAGACAGACAAAGAATCCCACAAACAAGGTCTGTCGACATTAAAATCCTACGACGAGAAAAACGGTCTGATATAACTCCACCAAAGGGATTGACTAGAATAGATGTGACGAGTTCAGAAATCTGATAAATCCCTAGAACTGTCTGTCCTATCGTTCCCATTGATGCCAACCAAACACTGTTTCCATAATCATAGAGCATATTTCCTATCTTGTTTATAGCTCCTCGACTAATCAACTGTACTGCGTATCGATTCATAAAAACTCCTCTCAAATTTTGAAACTATTGTATCAAAACTTGGAGGAGTTTCTCATTTTTCCCATATTTGGGAAAATTAATCTTTGACAAATTTCTCGTAGTGTTCCTGATAGTAGGCTACTTGCTCTGGAAGACCTAGTAGGTCAAAAATATGCATGGCTTCTTGCATCTGCTTACAACCGACTTTACACTGTCCCTTTTGATACAAGGCAAAGCCTTTTAAATAATGAAAAACATTACGCTCATAAAGCTTAATACCTTTACCAATAATCTTCTCTGTATAAGTCTCAAAATAGCTTGCATTGTCAAAAGAAAGATGCTCTAAACAATGCTGGTAACAATTGAGGGACAAAATCAACACTAATCTCTTATGGCGACCAATCTCTTGGTAAAATTCTTCTCTCTCCATAACTTCTCTACCAATCCGAGTAACATAATCCACATCGTAGAAACTATAGAGGTTACCGAAAAGAATCAACTCATACATGGTCCATTCTTCTGTTTTGAAGAGATAATCTGCTACCTTATCCAAATCATTCTGCTTCATCTCATAAGTCGAATCTCTTTGACAAATCAGACCTTGTAGCAAAATCCAGTTCAGCTCAAAATAGAGAGGATTTGTCGAACTCTTAGCCTTTTCAAGTTGTTCTTCTTGAAGCTTTTGAAAACCTGAAATATTATTTGAGTAGTAAAGTGGGATAATTTGCGCCATCATAGACACATGTTCATGATTATGAAAATCCCTTGCCTTATCCATGAAATTTTCGATTGTTACATGAATGTTATCCAAAATCTCAAAGAAACGTGAGACTGCTAGGTCAGACTCCCCAAGCTCAAAGCGAGATAACTGAGAAGTTGAACAGGATTCCCCTGCTGCCTCCTTTAAAGAATAATTTCCACTTGTCCGAAATTCACGAAATACTTTTCCAAGATGTTCCATCTTTACACCTGTTCTGATAATTCTTCCCACTCAAGCATAGCTTCTTCCTGACGATGGCTGATTTTGTCCAGCTCAGCCTGCAATTCCATCAGTTTGTCGGCATCGTTTGTTTCCAACATTTGTTCAGAAATCGCTTGACTTTGACTTTCTAGCTCTTCAATTTCAGCTTCTAGACTTTCAATTTGTCGCATGAGTTTACGAACTTCTTTTTGACTTTCTTTCTGAGCTTGATAGTCATTAACTGGGCTTGCTTCTTTTGCTTGATTGCTAGTTGAAGCTTCCTCACTTTGAATCATTTCTACTTCTGCTTTCTTCTCAACATAGTAGTCATAATCTCCCAAGTAAAGAGTCGAGCCATTCTCAGACAATTCTAGAACATGGGTAGCCACACGATTGATAAAGTAACGGTCGTGGCTGACGAATAGAAGAGTTCCATCGAAGTCAATCAAGGCATTTTCTAGCACTTCCTTGCTATCAATATCCAAGTGGTTGGTTGGCTCATCCAGAATCAAAAAGTTGTTGTTTTCCATAGACAGTTTAGCCAAAAGCAAACGAGCTTTCTCGCCACCAGACAGCATGCCGACTGATTTTTTAACATCATCACCAGAGAAAAGGAAGGCACCTAGACGGTTACGGATTTCAACTTCTGGTGTCAGTTTAAAATCATTCCAGAGTTCATCCAGCACCGTATTACTTGGTGTCAGCTTGCTTTGGGTTTGGTCATAGTAACCAACCTCAACATTAGCGCCAAAGCGCTTCTCACCCTTGATAAAAGGAATCTGGTCCACAATAGACTTGATAAAGGTTGACTTTCCAATGCCGTTTGGTCCAACAATAGCAACAGCATTCATCTTACGAAGGTCTAGGTTAATCGGTTGTGACAAGACTTCCCCGTCATAGCCAACAGCTGCATTTTCAACAGTCAAAACAACATTGCCCGACGTTTTTTCAGACTGGAAGGTCATGTTGGCTGATTTCTTGCCAGCTTCAGGCTTGTCTAAGCGGTCCATTTTTTCCAGTTGTTTGCGTCGAGATTGGGCACGTTTGGTCGTCGAAGCACGGACTAGATTGCGATTGACAAAGTCTTCCAGAGCAGCGATTTCCTTTTGTTGCTTTTCATAGTTTTTTGCTTCAGTAGCTAGCTTCTGCTCCTTTAACTCGACAAAACGAGTGTAATTGCCCACATAACGATCCAAGGAATTCTTGGTCAAATCCACCGTAATTGTCGCAACCTTGTCCAAAAAATAACGGTCGTGGCTGACGATAATGAGGGCACCGCTATAGTTTACTAGGTAATTCTCTAGCCAGGCGATGGTTTCAATATCCAAGTGGTTGGTTGGCTCGTCCAAAACCAAGAGATTTGGTTTTTCAAGAAGCATTTTGGCTAGAGCCAAGCGAGTGTTTTGGCCGCCAGAAAGCTCAGCAATTTTCATCTGCCACATAGATTCGTCAAACTTGAATCCATTTAAAATCGCTCGTATATCAGCTTCATAGGTAAAGCCACCTGCTTGGCGAAAATTCTCAGATAAGCGGTCGTAATCTGACATCAGTTTATCCAAATCCTCACCAGACTTTTCACCCATCTCTAACTCCATCTGACGCAGTTGTTTTTCCGTCCGACGCAAGTCATCAAAGACATGAAGCATCTCATCGTAGATGGCATTTTCAGACTCAAAACGGCTATCTTGGGCTAGGTAAGACAGAGAAATATCTTTTTTCTTATTGATTTCTCCACTAGTTGGCTCCTCTTCTCCAACCAAAATCTTCAAAAGAGTAGACTTACCTGCACCATTTTTTCCAACAAGAGCAATCCGATCTCGTTCATCAACCTGCAGGGTGATATTATCAAAAAGAACCTCTCCTGCAAAAGAACGTTCAATTTTATTAGCTTGTAAAATAATCATACAAGTAGTATAGCATGTTTCCCTAAGGCATTCAAGACTTGATAAACCGGCATATGACACCACTTTTCAGAAAATTATGCTACCGTTTTACTAAAACGCTAAAAAGTGCTATAATGTGAACGGTTAAAACAATTTACAAAAAGGAGAATTTCAATGTCTTACCAAGAAAATTACCAGAAATGGGTTGATTTTGCGGAGCTTCCTGACTACCTTCGTCAAGATTTGGAAAATATGGATGAAAAAACGAAGGAAGATGCCTTCTATACAAATCTTGAATTTGGTACTGCAGGTATGCGTGGCTTGATTGGCGCTGGTACAAACCGTATCAACATCTACGTTGTTCGCCAAGCTACTGAAGGATTGGCTCGTTTGATTGAGTCAAAAGGCGGAAACGAAAAAGAACGTGGTGTCGCAATCGCCTACGATAGCCGTCACTTCTCACCAGAGTTTGCCTTTGAATCTGCGGCAGTTCTTGCTAAACACGGCATCAAATCTTATGTATTTGAAAGCCTTCGTCCAACTCCAGAACTATCATTTGCAGTTCGTCACCTCAACTGTTTCGCAGGTATCATGGTCACAGCTAGCCACAACCCTGCACCATTTAACGGTTACAAGGTTTACGGTGAAGACGGTGGACAAATGCCTCCACACGATGCGGACGCGTTGACTACTTATATCCGTGCTATCGAAAACCCATTTGCGGTAGAAGTTGCTGATGTGGAAGCTGAAAAAGCTTCTGGCTTGATTGAAGTCATCGGCGAAGCTGTCGATGTTGAATACCTCAAAGAAGTTAAGGACGTTAACATCAACCCAGCCTTGATTGAAGAATTCGGTAAAGACATGAAAATTGTCTACACACCACTTCATGGTACTGGTGAAATGTTGGCTCGTCGTGCTCTTGCCCAAGCAGGATTTGACTCAGTTCAAGTCGTTGAAGCGCAAGCAACTGCTGACCCAGACTTCTCAACTGTAAAATCTCCAAACCCAGAAAGCCAAGCAGCCTTTGCCCTTGCTGAAGAACTTGGTCATCAAGTTGGTGCAGACGTTCTTGTCGCAACTGACCCTGATGCTGACCGTGTTGGTGTTGAAGTTCTTCAAAAAGATGGTAGCTACCTTAACCTATCAGGTAACCAAATCGGTGCTATCATGGCTAAATACATCTTGGAAGCCCACAAAAACGCTGGAACTCTTCCTGAAAATGCGGCTCTCTGCAAATCGATTGTATCAACTGACTTGGTAACGAAGATTGCTGAAAGCTACGGCGCAACTATGTTCAACGTTTTGACAGGTTTCAAATTTATCGCTGAGAAAATCCAAGAATTCGAAGAAAAACACAATCACACTTACATGATGGGATTTGAAGAAAGCTTCGGTTACTTGATTAAACCATTCGTACGTGATAAAGACGCTATCCAAGCCGTTCTAGTCGTTGCTGAACTTGCTGCCTACTACCGTTCACGTGGTTTGACACTTGCAGACGGTATCGAAGAAATCTACAAAGAGTACGGCTACTATGCAGAAAAGACAATCTCTGTTACCCTTTCAGGTGTCGATGGTGCTGAACAAATCAAAGCAATTATGGCTAAATTCCGTAACAATGCTCCAAAAGAATGGAACGCAACAGCTATCACTGTCGTAGAAGACTTCAAGGCTCAAACTGCTACTGCCGCTGACGGAACTGTTACAAACTTGACAACACCTCCAAGTGATGTTTTGAAATACACACTTGCTGACGGTTCATGGATTGCCGTTCGCCCTTCAGGTACAGAACCAAAAATCAAGTTCTACATTGCAGTTGTAGGGGAAACCAACGAAGAATCACAAGCTAAGATTGCTAACATCGAAGCAGAAATCAATGCTTTTGTAAAATAACGACCTAAAAAGATGAGACTAACCAATCTCATCTTTTTTTCGTATCAAATCTAAGCAATTTTAGAAACTTTATGGCATACTAGACATATCAATGAAAGCGAGGTAATCTCATGGAACAATTTTTAGATAATATCAAAGACCTTGAAGTCACTACAGTTGCGCGTGCGCAAGAAGCTCTTGATAAAAAAGAAACTGCAACCTTCTTTATCGGTCGTAAAACTTGCCCTTACTGCCGTAAATTTGCAGGTACATTGGCAGGTGTAGTAGCTGAAACCAAAGCTCACATCTACTTCATCAACAGTGAAGAAGCAAGCCAACTCAATGAGTTGCAAGAATTCCGCTCACGCTACGGAATTCCAACTGTACCAGGCTTCGTTCACATTGCAGATGGACAAATCAATGTCCGTTGTGACTCTTCAATGTCAGCACAAGAAATCAAAGATTTCGCAGGATTGTAAAAGATATAAAAAGAAGGCATATTCGCCTTCTTTTTATATCTCTGTCAATGGTGTTGCGGTATCTGGTGAGGTATCATAAACCTTAAAGTCTACTCCGACTCCCAGATCAGCTTGAGCTAGCTGATTGACCATGGTCATGTGAGCCAGTTCCTTGATATTGTTTTCCTTAGATAAATGTCCAAGGTAGATTTTCTTAGTGCGATTTCCTAGGGTCCGAATCATAGCTTCAGCACTATCCTCGTTAGAAAGGTGACCCAGATCCGATAGGATTCGTTGTTTGAGTCGCCAAGCGTAAGAACCTGCTCGCAAAATTTCTACATCATGGTTGGACTCGATAAGATATCCATCCGCATTTTCGACAATTCCCGCCATACGGTCACTAACATAACCTGTATCTGTCAAAAGGACAAAACTCTTATCATCCTTCATAAAGCGATAGAACTGCGGTGCGACCGCATCATGGCTTACGCCAAAACTCTCGATGTCAATATCTCCAAAGGTTTTGGTTTTGCCCATCTCAAAGATATGCTTTTGCGAAGAATCCACCTTGCCAAGATACTTGCTATTTTCCATAGCCTGCCAGGTCTTTTCATTAGCATACAAATCCATACCATACTTGCGAGCCAAAACACCCACACCATGGATATGGTCTGAATGCTCATGCGTAATCAAGATGGCATCCAAGTCTTCTGGTTTACGATTTATTTCAGCAAGTAGGCTAGTGATTTTTTTACCCGACAAGCCTGCATCCACTAAAAGCTTCTTTTTGGGGGTTTCCAGATAAAAGGAATTTCCACTGGAACCCGACGCTAAAATACTGTATTTAAAGCCTGTTTCACTCATTCTAGTCTTCTACTTCGTCCTCCCATACTTCTTCCTTCACTGCATCCTTATCGTAAGGGAGCACAATGGTGAAGGTTGATCCCTTACCGTATTCACTCTTGGCCCAAATAAAACCATTATGTTGTTTGATAATTTCTTTGGCAATAGACAGTCCCAAACCTGTTCCACCTTGGGCACGACTTCTAGCACGATCCACACGGTAGAAACGGTCAAAGATACGAGGCAAATCCTGCTTAGGAATACCCAATCCTTGGTCTGAAATCGACAAAATCATCTGATCATCAGTTGTCTTCATGGTCACTGTGATTTTTCCACCATCTGGAGAATATTTAATGGCATTGTTGAGAATATTATCAATCACCTGCGTCATCTTGTCTGTATCAATTTCAATCCAGACAGAGGTAATCGGATAATCTCTAACCAATTCATATTTCTTCTCTTCATCTGATCCCCTCATCTTATCAAAGCGGTTAAGGATAAAGGTAATAAAGGCAGTAAAGTTAATCAGTTCCACATCTAGGTGACTAGTTGCATTATCAATCCGTGAAAGATGGAGGAGATCTGTCACCATCCGCATCATACGGTTGGTTTCGTCTAGAGACACCTTGATAAAGTCTGGTGCGACAGGTTCTGACAAGGCACCCTCATCCAAGGCTTCCAGATAGGATTTTACACTAGTCAGAGGCGTCCGTAACTCATGACTAACGTTGGATACAAAGAGTCTCCGCTCGCGTTCCTCCTTCTCCTGCTCCGTCGTATCGTGTAAAACGGCAACCAGACCTGAGATAAAGCCAGATTCTCGACGGACCAAGGCAAAGCGTACACGAAGGCTCAGATATTCACCATTAGCATCCTGAGAATCAATCATAAGCTCAGGAATCTGGGTAATCAAATCACGAAGTTCGTATTCATCTTCAATCTTAAGCAACTCTAGAATGCTCTTATTAAGAACATCTTCTTTCTGAACACCTAGCTGTTTCTTGGCCATGTCATTAATCATAGTAATCTTGCCACGACGATTGGTTGCGAGGACACCATCTGTCATGTATGAGAGGATACTATTCAATCGTTTACTCTCTTGTTCCAGATTTTCTTGGGTCAAACGGATTACTTCTGATAAATCATTAAGATTATTGGTAATATTAGTGATTTCAGAGCTTCCCTGCATATCCAATACCTGAGAATAATCTCCTGCAATCAAGTCTTTAACTTTTTGATTAATTTGCTTCAACCGAATATTATCTCGCCGATTTTCTAGCAAAAGCAAGGTAACAATCAAGATAAAACCCAATAAAATTAAAATGAAGACAAAATCACTAGTAAGAATATTTTTTCTAATCAATTCAATCATTATTTCTCATATAATAACCAACACCACGACGTGTTAGGATATACTCTGGACGACTAGGTGTATCTTCAATCTTCTCACGCAAACGTCTGATAGTTACGTCAACAGTCCGAACATCTCCGAAATAATCATAACCCCAGACCGTTTCAAGCAAGTGTTCACGGGTAATCACTTGACCAATATGAGAAGCCAAGTGGTACAATAGCTCAAATTCACGGTGGGTCAAGTCTAGTTCTTCACCATATTTTTTAGCCACATAGGCATCTGGTACAATCTCCAAGTCCCCAATTTGCAAAGGTTGGGTTTTCTTTTCATCTGATTCTTGATTATCTACAGAAACCAAGTCCGTACGACGAAGAAGAGCTTTAACACGCGCCTGTAACTCACGATTTGAGAAGGGTTTTGTCACATAGTCATCCGCTCCAAGCTCTAAACCGATAACCTTATCAAATTCGCTGTCTTTAGCTGAAAGCATGATAATAGGTACACTACTAGTCTTGCGAATAGTCTTAGCAACTTCTAAACCATCAATTTCTGGAAGCATCAAATCCAGAATAATAATATCTGGTTGCTCTGCTTCATATTGCTCTAGCGCTTCACGACCATTAAAAGCAGTTACAACCTCGTAACCTTCCTTGGTCATATTAAACTTGATAATATCCGAGATTGGTTTTTCATCATCTACAATTAATATTTTTTTCATTTGTTCACCTTTTTCTCTACTATTATACCAAAAAAATAACAAGAAGATACAATAGCTAGTCTTTGTTCCTGTCTAACTTGGCTTGTGCATAAGCCTGCCATATTTTTTGTTGGGGTTTAGCAAGTGGGTAACTCTTAAACTCTTCTGGTGAAAGCCAGCGAACTTCCCTATCTGAAAAGTCATGGAAGTCATTCACTTGACCTGCTACAATTTGAACATGCCACTTGCGATGGCTAAAGATATGCTTGACAGTCTCAAAACAAACATCAAGCCAATCAACATCTAGGTCATAGTCCTGCTGGAAACTCTCTTCTGGACTGGGACCAAAGTTCACATTTTCTTCAACCTGATGAAAGAGGTCAAACTGCTCTTCTTGCGAAAAGTTATCAACTTCTATCAAGGGGAAATGCCAAAAGCCTGCCAATAGCTTTTCGCTTTCATTTTTTTCAAGTAAAAATTGTCCCTGAGTATTTTTGACCACCAAGGCTGTAAGGTAAATAGGAATCGGCTTTTTCTTGGGAGCCTTGATTGGATAACGGTCCATTGTGCCATTCTGATATGCCGCACTAAAGTCCTTAACTGGGCTTTCTTCTGGTCTGGGATTTACAGGCGCCTCAATATCTGATCCCAAGTCCATCAAGGCTTGATTAAAGTCACCAGGCCTTTCTGGGTCAATTAAAATTTCCATCATTGCCTGAAAAATTTTTCGATTGCTTGGAATGCCAATATCGTGGTTGACTTCAAATAGACGCGCCAAAACACGCATGACATTACCATCTACAGCTGGCTCAGGCAAGTTAAAAGCAATACTGGAAATGGCTCCTGCTGTATAAGGACCAATCCCTTTCAAGCTGGAAATTCCTTCATAGGTATTTGGAAATTGATCACCAAAGTCAGTCATAATCTGCTGGGCTGCAGCCTGCATATTACGAACTCGAGAATAATAACCCAAACCTTCCCAAGCCTTCAACAAACGCTCTTCAGGGGCAGTTGCCAAACTTTCCACTGTTGGAAACCAGTCCAAGAATCGTTCGTAATAAGGAATAACCGTATCCACCCTGGTTTGCTGGAGCATAATTTCAGACACCCAGATATGATAAGGATTTTTACTTCTCCTCCAAGGTAAATCTCTTTTGTTTTCATCATACCAGGCAAGAAGTTTTTCACGGAAAGAAATGATCTTCTCCTCCGGCCACATGACGATACCGTATTCTTTCAAATCTAACATATCTCTAGTATAACACAGAAGACTCTTACTGTCCTTTTCCTAGTATTAAAAAGCCTCTTCCCAAGGGAAAGAGGAGTAAATCTTATTGATGAACTGCTTGAGCTGCTGTGATAAGGGTCAACTTGTAAACATCATCTGCATTACATCCACGAGAAAGGTCGTTAACTGGCTTGTTCAAACCTTGCAAAACAGGACCAACAGCTGCAAAACCACCAAGACGTTCAGCCATCTTGTAGCCGATATTTCCTGCCTCGATACCTGGGAAGATGAAGACATTTGCTTGACCAGCTACTGTACTTCCAGGAGCTTTCAAAGCTGCAGTTTCAGGAACAAAGGCCGCATCAAATTGCAACTCACCATCGATTTCAAGGTCAGGACGCAAGTCGTGAGCAATTTTAGTTGCTTCAACAACCTTATCAACGCTTTCTCCAAATCCTGAACCTTTAGTAGAATAGCTCAGCATGGCAATTTTAGGTTCGATGCCAAACATCTTAGCTGTTATTGCTGAGTTGATGGCAATTTCAGCCAAGGCTTCTGCATCTGGATTGATGTTGATGGCACAGTCTCCAAATAGGTAACGTTCCGTACCACGAACCATGAGGAAGGCACCTGAAGTACGAGTTACATTTGGACGAGTTTTGATGATTTGAAGAGCTGGACGAACTGTTGAAGCTGTTGAGTGAATAGCTCCAGATACCATTCCATCAACCAAGCCCAAGTAAACCAACATAACACCAAAATAGTTGACATCTTCAACCAAAACCTTGCGTGCATCTTCTTCAGACATTTTGCCCTTGCGACGCTCCACTAAAGCAGCAACCATTTCTTCAAATCTATCGTAGTGTTGAGGGTCGATGACTTCATAACCGTCCTCAATACCTTCAATTTCAAGATAAATTTTAATTTTTTCAGGATTTCCAAGCAAAACAGGAATCACTTCTGTTTCTTTTACCAAGCGTTTAGTCGCTTGAAGAATACGAGGTTCTTCCCCTTCAGGGAGAACGATACGAGCATTTTTACCAACCAAGTTGGCTTTGAGACTTTCAAAAACTTCCATGAGTTTTCTCCTTTAAGATAATAATTATACTCTGAAACAGTTTTTATAGAGTATTAGTTGATAACTGGGTAATAAGGTTACTGAAATCATCCGGCAACGGGCTTTCTAACTGCAAGTCTTGCTCTAAAAATGGATGATAGAAGGATAGATAATGGCAATGCAAGGCCTGACGTTGGATGCCGTCGTCCAGGCTACCACCATACAAATCATCTCCCAACAAAGGAAAACCGATATGGGAAAAATGGACTCGGATTTGGTGAGTACGTCCAGTATGCAGGCGAATATCTACCAAGTGAATATTTCCATATGAAACTACAATCTTGTAGGATGTATGGGCATACTTTCCGCCTTTAGCCACTCGTCTGGTGATAATGGAGTCTTCATCACGCGCAATCGGAGCAATAATTTCTCCCTCTGGCTCCAAATGTCCATCTCCCTTAACCAAAGCAAAGTAGCGCTTCTCGATAGATTTCTTCTGCAACTGCTTATCTAATCGTGCATGGGCATAGCCGTGTTTGGCAAAAAGCATCAAGCCAGAAGTGTCCCTATCTAGTCTGGTCACAATGTGAACCTGCTGATTTTCATAGTCTTGCCTGACGTAGTAACCCTTGATAAAATTGGCAATGGTATTGGAGTGATTGACACTAGGAATAGAAGCCACTCCGTAGGGTTTATTCAAGACCAGAAAATGGTCATCCTCATAGAGAATATCCAGTGGGCGCTCGATTGCTTCGAGAGTTTCAAAGCCTTCCTCAGCAGGAATATCGATGATAACTCGGTCTCCAATATCCAATAGATACGTCGCATTTTGTGGTTGATCATTGACCAGAATAGCTCCGCCTCGAAACTTAATCTTAGCTAGCAGCCCCTTAGAAACCTCGTGCTTTTTTAAGAAGGTCTTAACCTTGACATGCTCATCTGCGATAAATCCAAACCTCATTCTTCCACCTCGCCGATAAAAGCATCCTTAACGCGGTTCCAGAAACTGGTATGGCTAGGTGAAGCGACAAAGTGAATCTTATGATGGTCGATTTGATACTCAATTCGTTCAATATTGCGAAAGGAATAGACACTATTGTCAACCGAAATGGTATGGTAATCGTTTCTCGTCGGAATGAGTTCAATCTTATCCTTCTTAGGAACAATAATGGACGAACCCAGCGTTCGATAGACACGATTATTGAGGCTGGCAATTTCCGTCAGCTGAAGAGCTTCAATGGTAGGGTGTAAAACAGCTCCGCCAAGTGATTTATTATAGGCTGTACTACCAGTCGGTGTCGAAACTGTTAGCCCATCTCCACGAAAACGTTCAAAGTGGACACCATTAATCACAACATCCGCCACCATGGTTCGATCAGACCTGCGGATACTGGCTTCATTTAGTGCTCTAAAAATCTTCACTTCACCATTTTCAAGAAAGACCTTCACATTCAGAACAGGGTAAGAGACTCTTGCTCCGGTGTCTAGCTGCAAATTAGTCACTAGCTTGTCCAACTCAAAATCACGGTAGTCCGTATAGAAGCCCAAATGTCCAGTGTGAACACCAATGAAGCGTACCTTGTCAAGCTGGTTTTCGTACTTATGAAAGGCCGACAAGAGCATGCCATCCCCACCAATGGAAATGACAATATCCGGATTGGTATCATTGAGTATAAACTGATTTCTCTTCAAACGATCTCGCAATTCATACAAAACCCTTTGACTCTGCGGTTTTCTATTGGCTATCAAGTCAATTCGTTTACCTGTATTCTTCATCTGTATCGTCACTATTTCCTACACCGTCATTTAATTTTCTACTCAAAGGATCAAAAAGAGCCTGGGCTTCTTGGATATCATCACGAATTTTACCCATTTCTTCATCCAACTGATGGGCAATCTTGGCCGTAATTTCCAGTCTCTTTTTAATTTCCTCTGGGAAATCCCCTTGGTACTTGTAGTTGAGAGAATGTTCTATTGTTGCCCAGAAATTCATAGCCAAGGTACGTATTTGAATTTCCGCCAAAATGGTTTTGGCTCCATTGATAGTATCGACTGTATATTCTACTACCACGTGATAGGAACGGTAGCCTGATGCTTTTCGATGAGTAATATAATCTCGCTCCTGTATGATCCGCATATCCTGACGCTTGCGCAAAATCTCCACTACTTCCTTGACGTCATCTACAAACTGAACCATCACACGCAAACCAGCAATATCCTGTAAATCGTGTTCCAAGGTCGCATAAGTAATGCCACGACGAGCCATTTTCTCCTTGATACTCTCAATTGGCTTGACTCGACCAGTCACAAACTCAATCGGAGAATGCTTATTTTGCTTACGATATTGCTTACGAATACCACGTAGTTTAATCTTTAACTCACCAACAGCTTGAATGTAAGGATCTAGAAATTCTTCCCATTCTAAGGTCATATATTCTCCCTTGTTCTCATATTATCCTTCAAAAATATCTTTGATTTTTTCTCCAGATTCATATACAATAAATACAATGCTTATTATACCATAAATCCGCTTTCAACGATAAAGAAAAGGTAAGAAAATTGAAACATTTAGAAATTGAATTGAAAACACTCTTGAAAAAAGATGAATACAATCGTCTAAAAGACCAGTTCACAGACGTCACTCCTGTTCTTCAAAAAAATTACTACATAGACACGCCTGATTTTGAACTGCGAGAAAAGAAAGTTGCTATGCGCATTCGGACCTTTGAAGACTGGGCAGAATTGACACTCAAAGTCCCGCAAAGTGTTGGAAACATGGAATACAATCAAAAATTGCAACTAAAAGATGCTGAAAACTATCTGAGCAAGAAAGAACTTCCTCAAGGGCTAGTACTGGATGAATTGTCGAAACATGGTATTAAAACTAGTGAATGGCAGATCCTTGGTTGTCTAACGACACTTCGCTATGAAATGCAAACAGCTATTGGTCTCATGGCGCTGGATGAGAGTCAGTACTTTGGTATTACAGATTACGAATTAGAGCTTGAGGTGGAAAATCACGAGCAAGGGAAACAGGATTTCCAGCAATTTTTAGAGGAAAATCAGATTGCTTATCAAAAAGCTCCCTCAAAATTGGTCCGATTTGTCAAAAGCATGAAAAATAGCTGAAATAATCTCTATTTTTTGGTAAAATAGAAAAGATAAAATACAAAAATCCCAGTTCATATAGGCTCGGCAGATATGACTAGGATTTAAAAAGTTTACAGAGGACGGTCTATAATGTCAGATAGAAAAAACATGAAACTTTTCGCACTCAACTCTAATCAAGAAATTGCACAGAAAATTGCTCAAGCTGTTGGTGTCCCACTTGGAAAACTGTCATCACGTCAATTTTCAGATGGAGAAATCCAAGTAAATATCGAAGAAAGTGTCCGTGGTTATGATGTGTACATCATCCAATCAACAAGTTTCCCTGTTAACAACCACCTAATGGAATTGCTTATCATGGTCGACGCTTGTGTGCGTGCAAGTGCCCACAGCATCAACGTTGTTCTTCCATATTTTGGCTATGCACGTCAAGACCGCATCGCTTCACCTCGTGAGCCACTTACAGCAAAACTAGTTGCCAATATGCTAGTTAAGGCTGGTGTCGATCGTATCCTTACGCTTGATTTGCATGCCGTTCAGGTTCAAGGCTTCTTTGACATTCCTGTTGATAACCTTTTCACAGTTCCCCTATTTGCAAAACATTACTGCGATAAGGGTCTACTTGGGTCAGATGTTGTTGTCGTCAGTCCAAAAAATTCAGGTGTGAAACGTGCCCGTAGCTTGGCTGAATATCTTGATGCTCCTATCGCCATTATCGACTACCCTCAAGACGATGCAACTCGTAACGAAGGTTATATTATCGGTGATGTTGAAGGTAAGAAAGCTATCTTGATTGACGATATTTTAAATACAGGACGTACCTTCTCTGAAGCTGCCAAAATCGTTGAACGTGAAGGAGCTACAGAAATTTATGCTGTTTCTAGTCATGGTCTCTTTGTTGAAGGTGCTGCTGAACTTCTTGACAATACTAATATTAAAGAAATTCTTGTGACTGATTCAGTAGCAACAAAAGAAAAAACTCCTAAAAACGTATGCTACATCACTGCTAGTGAGTTAATTGGTGATGCTATCGTCCGTATTCACGAAAGAAAACCAGTCAGCCCACTCTTTGCCTACAACAAAAAGAAATAAGGTGATTCTTTGATTTATTTGGACAATGCTGCAACGACTCCCATGTCAGCAGTTGCTATTTCAGCTATGACCAAGGTTATGCAAGAAACCTATGGAAATCCTTCTAGTATTCATAGTCATGGTCGTCAAGCTGGCAAACTCTTGAGAGAAGCCCGTCAGGAACTAGCTCAGTTACTGGGGACAAAACCTCAACATATCTTTTTCACTTCTGGTGGAACAGAAGGCAACAATACTGCTATCATTGGCTACTGCCTTCGTCACCAAGAACGAGGAAAACATATTATCACAACTGCCATCGAACACCATGCTGTCCTTGAAACCATTGATTACTTGGTTCAGCACTTTGGTTTTGAAGCAACCATTATCCAGCCAGAAAATCAAGAAATCACTGCCAAACAAATTCAAAAGGCTTTACGTGACGATACGATTTTGGTTTCTACCATGTTTGCCAATAATGAAACTGGAAACCTACTGCCTATTGCTGAAATTGGCCAAATACTCAAGCGACACCCTGCTGCCTATCATGTCGATGCAGTTCAGGCTATTGGTAAAATACCAATTCAACCCGAAGAATTGGGCATTGATTTTCTCACTGCTTCGGCCCATAAATTTCATGGTCCTAAGGGAATCGGCTTTCTCTACGCATCTAGCATGGACTTTGATTCCTATCTACATGGCGGAGACCAAGAACAGAAAAAACGTGCAGGGACTGAAAATCTGGCTGCCATAGTGGCTATGGTTGCAGCCCTAAAAGAGGGCATAGAAAAACAAGAAGAACATTTTCAACATGTACAAAATCTAGAAACTGCCTTTCTGGCAGAGCTAGAGGGCATTCAATATTACTTGAATAGAGGCGAACACCATCTCCCTTATGTTCTCAATATTGGATTTCCTGGTCAGAAAAACGACCTCTTACTCCTTCGTCTAGATTTGGCTGGAATTTCAATCTCTACTGGCTCAGCCTGTACTGCAGGCATTGTTCAATCAAGCCATGTTCTTGAAGCCATGTACGGGGTAAATTCAGAACGTCTGAAGGAATCCGTTCGTATCAGTTTGTCACCAGAAAATACTGTTGAAGACCTACATACCCTCGCAAAAACCTTAAAAAAAATTATCGGAGGTTAGCCATATGGCATTTGAAAAAACCATTCAGTTAAAAAATTGTCGTTACGACTACACTCTTAGCCCTTCTGTTAAAAAATTCACCCTCAAGGACAACACCTTTTTTGAGACAAAAGTTGGTAACTATGAACTAACTCGCCTGCTTGAAAAGGTTCCAAACAGCGGTGAAGGCTTCCAACTAAAAATCATTATTAACAAGGAACTCACAGGGGCAAAAATCAATATCACTGACAAGTTTGGGCTACGTCTAGTTGATATTTTCAAATCAGAAGTCCACCACATTCATCAGGAAAAATTCTACTTCCTCATGGATAGCTTGGTAGAACGTGGTGTCTTTACAAAATCGGAAAGATAGGTCCCATATGTTTGAACTGACCTATAAGGACAACTATCATGTAGAGCGTACACTCAAGTATGAGGATTATGAGGCTCTCATGCTGGCTCTGTCAGGATGTGTGACTCTGCCAGATACACTTTATGTGACTTCTCTGACTTTTAAGGGCCAGAAAGTTTATCAGGGTCTGGTCGGAGACCTCTACCGTTTTCTATCACATGCAGATTTTTTACATCAAAACTAAGATTTTTCTTAGTTTTTTCTTATTTTTGTTGATTTTTTCACAATGTTTCTATAAAATAGAAGAATAGAAAGGTTGTGATTTTGTGAAAGATAAACAGTCTGCTATTCCAAAAGCTACAGCGAAAAGACTCTCTCTCTACTATCGAATTTTTAAGAGATTTCATGCAGAAAAGATTGAACGTGCCAACTCTAAACAAATTGCAGAGGCTATCGGTATTGATTCAGCGACCGTACGTCGTGATTTTTCCTACTTTGGTGAACTAGGTCGTCGAGGTTTTGGCTATGATGTCAAAAAACTGATGACGTTTTTTGCCGATTTACTCAATGATAATTCCATCACCAATGTCATGCTGGTAGGTATTGGAAATATGGGCCATGCCCTTCTCCACTACCGCTTCCACGAGCGTAACAAGATGAAGATTATCATGGCCTTTGACCTAGATGACCATCCTGAAGTCGGTACCCAAACTCCTGATGGAATTCCTATTTACGGGATTTCTCAAATCAAGGATAAAATCAAGGATGCTGATGTCAAGACTGCTATCCTGACCGTTCCCAGCGTCAAGTCACAAGAGGTCGCTAATCTCTTGGTAGATGCTGGCGTGAAAGGAATTCTCAGTTTTTCACCAGTCCATCTGCATTTACCAAAAGACGTGGTCGTTCAGTATGTCGATTTGACAAGTGAACTCCAAACCCTCCTCTACTTCATGCGAAAAGAGGATTAGAAAGCGAAAATCATTTTATGAAAAAACCAGTTATTGGGATTACAGGAAACGAAAAAACTCATCCAGATGATGACATCATGATGAGCTACGTAGCAAAAGGCTTTGTTGAAGGCGTTAAAGAAGCTGGAGGAATTCCCATCATCCTACCGATTGGTGATCAAGAAATGGCCTGCCACTATATCAGTATGATTGACAAGCTCATCTTGACAGGTGGGCAAAATGTTGATCCAAAATTCTATGGTGAACCAAAAACCATCGATAGCGATGACTACCACCTTCAAAGGGATATCTTTGAACTGGCCCTCATCAAGGAAGCTATTAAACAGAAAAAGCCAATTTTTTCTGTCTGCCGTGGAACTCAACTCTTTAACGTTGCCATGGGTGGAACTTTATACCAAGATATCGAAGACCATTGGCAGGATTGTTCTGCTGAGTACACAACTCAACGCTTGGTGACAGAAGCTGATACTGTTCTTCGAGAAATCTATGGAGAAATCTCCCATATCAACTCCTTCCACCATCAGAGCATCAAGGATTTAGCACCTAACTTAAAGATTGCAGCTCATGATCCTAAGGATGGTATCATTGAAGCTGTCATGAGTACGGATGATGTCGCCTTTCTCGGTGTCCAATGGCATCCAGAGTTTCTTTTTGAAAATCGTCCCAAAGATAAAAACCTCTTTGACTATATCGTTAATGAACTTTAGATTAAATCTGTCTTTTCACGATAACTAAAGTAATTAGAATGAGAGACAATCAAATGGTCCAAGAGGACAATTCCCATCAGGTCACAGGCTTCTTTAACAAGTTTAGTGACATGATCATCATTTCGACTAGGCGCTACCGCTCCCGAAGGATGATTGTGAACCAAAATGAGAGAAGTCGCCATATGCTTGACAGCATAGTGAAGAATCTCTCGCGGCTCAGCGATACTACGAGTTGCAGAACCGATAAAAATGGTCTGTTGATGGATGATTTGATTTTGAGTATTGAGATAGAGCGCCACCAGGTGCTCTTGTTTTTTATGTCCCAACTCCTGCTGCATCTTCTTGGCCAACTTTTGGCTACTGAGAATACTTTCCATCTCAAGGGTTTCGTGTTTGTGAATACGATGGCCCAGTTCAATCATAGCTTGTAATTCTATGGCCTTAACTCGGCCAATACCAGACAGACTCTGCAATTCCTGCAGGGTCATTTTTTTCAAATCAGTTAGGCTTGAAAGATTGCTCAAGACTTTCTGAGCAATTTCAAAAACGCTAGCTTGACGTGTTCCTGTCCTGAGTAAAATAGCTAGCAACTCTTGATTACTGAGCGCTTCTACTCCTTCTTTAGCCAGTCTTTCTCTTGGTAATAGTGAATCTTCTTGAAATGAAATACTATACATAAAAATCCTCCTCACTTTATTATTCGTGAGAAGGATGGAAAATTAGATTTTTTTCTCAATTGGGGCCACACTTGCTAAAAGTTTTTTCAAACCTACTTCTGGGAAATTGATTTTTAATTCCTGTGTAGCACCGCTACCTGAAACTTCCAGAACAGTTCCCTCTCCCCATTTCTTGTGGAGAGCAATATCTCCAATGGACCAATTTGACTCACTAGACGCTGATTTTGCGCCAGCTGTAAATTGACCAAACGGAAGGCCACTTGACTGGATAGTTTTTGGTGCCACACCGCGTTTACGGTCTTGGAGGGCCTGCGCCAGACTCATACCTTGACCAAAGGCAAGGCCACCACTGCTATAAGATGCCTTAAAGCTTGAATTTGCTGGACGAGCCAATCCTTGATACTCAAGTAAGTCTGAACTGATTTCGTTAATAAAACGAGTCGGACGGTTGTAGTTGGTACGACCGAAAAGCAGGCGCGAGTTGGCATTTGTCAGATAGAGAATTTTCTCTGCACGCGTAATTCCTACATAGGCCAGACGGCGTTCTTCTTCTAATTCATCTGGATCTTCAGCTGCACGGCTAAGCGGGAAGACATTTTCTTCCATCCCAATCAAAAAGACAACTGGAAACTCGAGACCTTTGGCAGCATGCAGGGTCATCAAGGTCACTTCTGATGTCTCCTGACTCCCTGAATCTGTGTCCGCAATCAAGGCTAAATCATTTAAGAAACGACTCAGTTTGTCCAGACCAGTTTCCTCTTCTGGACCATCAGAGGTATCATCAAAGTTTTTCGTCACAGAAAGGAACTCTTCGATATTTTCAACCCTAGCCTTGCTTTCTAAAGTCGCTTGAGCATTTAGAACATCGACGTAACCTGTTTTTTCTAGGACAGCCTCAACCAACTCTGTAATAGTTAATTGATCTAGCTGCTCTCGTAAATCTAGAATCATATTGGCAAAATCCCAGATAGACTGGGCTGCCTTACCCTTGATACCAGATAACATGATATTGGCTGAAGCATCTAGCATGGACATGTCTTGCATATTGGCAAAATCACGGATTTTCTCAACTGTACCTGGCCCAATTCCACGTTTCGGTTCGTTGATAATACGCTCAAAACTGATATTGTCACTCAAATTAGCAATGAGGTTGAGATAAGCGATAATATCTCGGATTTCCTTACGGCTGTAGAACTTGGTCCCTCCAACCATGGTATAAGGAATGTTTGACTTGAGCAGGGCTTCCTCAATAGTACGGGACTGCGCATTAGTCCGATAGAGAACTGTAAAATCCTTGTGAAGGAAGTTTTGACTGCGACTAAGTTCATCGATGGTTCTGGCTACAAATACAGCCTCATCCAGCTCATCATCGGCACGATAGTAAACGATTTGCTCCCCATCAGCATTTTGGGTCCAGAGATTCTTAGGACGGCGGTTTTTATTGTTTTTAATGACCTCATTAGCCGCTTGGAGAATGGTTTTAGTTGAGCGATAATTCTCCTCCAACAAAACAACCTTGGCTTGGGGATAATCCTTTTCGAAGTCCAATATATTCTGCATATCAGCACCACGCCAACCGTAGATAGACTGGTCCGCATCCCCAACCACACAAATATTGTTAAAGCGTGAAGCCAAGAGTTTGACCAGTTGGTACTGGGCATGGTTAGTATCTTGATACTCATCAACGTGGATGTACTGAAACTTCTGTTGATAGTAGGTCAAGACATCAGGATTTTGATCAAAGAGACGCAGGGTCAGCATAATCAAATCATCAAAGTCAACCGACTCCGACTGACGCAGTTCTTTTTGGTAAGCAGTGTAACACTGGGCCACGATTTGCGTATACATATCACCAGCTTGGGCAGCATAGGCCACATCATCAATCAAATCATTCTTAGCATTGGAAATGGTTCCCAAAATAGTTCGTTCATTCCATTTTTTAGGATCAAAGTTCAACTGCTTAAGAATGCGTTTCATAAGAGTTCTTTGTTCGCCAGGATCGACAATAGTGAAATTACGGTTGTAGCCTATATGGTCCGCATCTCGACGCAAAATACGAACACACATGGAGTGAAAGGTCGCAATCAGACAGTCCTGAGTAGCTGGGTTGAGGCTATATGCACGCTCTTTCATCTCACGCGCAGCCTTATTAGTAAAAGTAATGGCCAAGATATTCCACGGATTGACCAGCTTTTCATCAATCAAATAAGCAATACGGTGGGTCAAAACACGGGTCTTCCCAGAACCAGCCCCTGCCATGATTAACAAGGGACCTTCTGTCGTTTGCACCGCCTCAGCCTGACGGTCATTCATTCCATTTAATAATGCGTTCATCTTCTCTTCCTTACTCTTGAAGTCAATATTTCTATTATATCAGAATTCAGGGAAAATATCTTTACCTAGACTGGTTACGTGTAGAAGGCAACTTTCTCATTAGCTGAAGACAACTACTTTTATCTAGATAAAAAAATGAGCTTGGATTAAAATCTCCAAACTCATTTAAAATCAATTGCAATATACTAGAACAATCCTAGAACTGTTCCATCGCTTTCAACATCCATGTTGAGGGCTGCTGGTCGTTTTGGAAGGCCTGGCATGGTCATAACATCACCAGTTAAGGCAACAATGAAGCCTGCACCTAATTTTGGTACCAATTCACGAATGGTAATTTCAAAGTTTTCAGGTGCTCCAAGTGCATTTGGATTGTCTGAGAAACTATATTGAGTTTTAGCCATACAGATTGGCAATTTGTCCCAACCATTCTGAACGATTTGAGCGATTTGCGTTTGAGCTTTCTTCTCAAAGTTGACTTTACTACCGCGGTAGATTTCAGTAACAATCTTTTCAATCTTTTCTTGGACAGAAAGGTCATTGTCATATAAACGTTTGTAATTAGCTGGGGTTTCAGCAATTGTCTTAACAACTGATTCGGCAAGTGCTACTCCACCTTCTGCACCATCAGCCCAGACACTTGCCAACTCAACTGGTACATCGATTGAAGCACAGAGTTCTTTCAAGGCTGCAATTTCAGCTTCTGTATCAGAAACAAATTCATTGATTGCTACAACTGCAGGTACTCCAAATTTACGGATATTTTCAACGTGGCGTTTCAAATTAGCAAAACCTGCACGAACCGCCTCCACATTTTCCTCTGTAAGAGCGTCTTTAGCCACACCACCATTCATCTTAAGGGCACGAAGAGTTGCGACAATGACAACTGCATCTGGAGAAGTTGGCAAGTTTGGTGTCTTGATATCAAGGAATTTCTCGGCACCAAGGTCTGCACCAAAACCAGCTTCAGTAACTGTGTAATCAGCCAAGTGAAGGGCTGTACTTGTTGCCAAGACTGAATTACATCCATGAGCAATATTGGCAAATGGACCACCGTGTACAAAGGCAGGTGTACCATAGATTGTTTGAACAAGGTTTGGCTTAATAGCATCCTTCAAGATCAAAGCCAAAGCACCTTCAACCTGCAGATCACCAACAGAAACAGGTGTTCGGTCATAGCGATAGCCGATAACAATATTAGCCAAACGGCGTTTCAAGTCCTCGATATCCGTTGCCAAGCAAAGAATGGCCATGATCTCTGAAGCAACTGTAATGTCAAAGCCATCCTCACGTGGAATACCATTTAAAGGACCACCAAGTCCAACGGTCACATGGCGAAGGGCGCGGTCGTTCAAGTCTACAACACGTTTCCAGAGGATACGACGTTGGTCAATTCCTAGCTCATTTCCTTGGTGCAAGTGATTGTCAATCAAGGCAGAAAGCGCATTGTTGGCAGTTGTAATAGCATGCATGTCTCCAGTAAAGTGGAGGTTGATGTCTTCCATTGGCAGAACTTGAGCGTAACCACCACCAGCAGCACCACCCTTAATCCCCATTACTGGACCAAGAGATGGTTCGCGGATAGCAATCATGGTTTTCTTGCCAATCTTATTCAAGGCATCCGCAAGACCAATGGTAATAGTTGATTTCCCTTCACCTGCTGGTGTTGGGTTAATGGCAGTAACCAAGATCAATTTACCAACTGGATTGCTCTCAACTGCACGAATTTTATCAAAGCTGAGTTTAGCCTTATACTTTCCGTACAATTCCAAATCGTCGTAAGAAATACCAAGTTTCTCTACAACATCAACGATTGGCTTCAACTCAATACTCTGTGCGATTTCAATATCTGTTTTCATTCAAAACTCCTCTAACCTCTTATATGATAATTCATTATAACACAAAACAAGATTTTTAACATCCTAAAACTCTCTAAACGTTCGTGAATATCTCTATTTTTATGGTTTTTAGAGCCCTTTCTTAAATTTTATATGGCTTTATAGTTTGAAACTATAGAATAATGAAAAAATAATTTAGTCAAGAAAATAGCTGTCAATTTCAGATAAATTATGTAAAATTCTTGTGTTTTCAATTTCTAATTTTTCTGCCAACTCAATAGAATATTCAAAACTAAGTTTAGTGTTTAACGATAAATCAAACGAGTAATCTTGTAATTCACCCAGTTTTTTATATTTTTCTATGATTTCATTATAAATAGCAAGATAATGCTTATCTAATATTTTTATGTAATTATTCAGATTTTCCTGGTAGTATTGAATGATTTTTTGTTCGCTATCATTTAATATTCCCTTCCCTATTTCCCAAATGATTGAGCTGGCTATTGAACCTACTACAGAACCTAGAACTGGTATAGGAATCATTGCTTGACCAATACAAGCACCAATTGTTGCAAAGGAAGCATCCATTACATTTAATGTCAAGAGATTCATAAATTCATCTTGGGTTATTTCTGTAGATCTATACTTTAGAACAATGTCTATCATTCCATAAGTTGCCGTAACTAAAGCACTAGCATTTGGAGCACTAATCCCCAAGACATTTGTTAATCCGTAAATGGAATACCCAGATATTGCACCCTTTACAACTCCTTCAGCTGTATTCAATCCACAATCTAACCAATCTGATTGTTCGAATTCGAAAATACTTTTTCCTTCTTTATACTTTCCATACACACTCGACATCAAAGCTAATCCCCCCTGTAAAAAAGCGGCGTTCCTTGCAACCTTGTTAGCTTCTTTTAAATTTGGCAATGCATGTTTTTGGGCTACTAATCTTTTTTTATTTAATTCTTGTTGTTTCAGTTTGACTGTTTTATAAATATTTTTCTGTTCAGAATCCAATAGAGAGTTAATTGAATTCTTTTGAGCGTCTTTATAATCTAGAGCAGAGGATTTCATCCAAGATTTGTATGAAGTAAGTCCCTTGCTTTCAGTGATATCATTAATTATTTGGCGTATATCCGTAATTTGTTTACTGGACAATCTCTTACCATTAAGTTCAACTTCTTTTGCTCCAGCCATTATTTTTTCAAATACTTGAACGTGATCTTTTGGAAACATCATTTTCATTTTTGTATTGTAAAAAAATGATTGTTCTAATTCATCACGTAAATTATTATAAAACTTCATTTGAATGGTATTTCTACCAATTAATAAATCGGCTGGTCCATTGTCATTCAAAACTTTAACAATTGGATTTAATCCCTCAATTGCTCTCCTTGCATTTACAATTCCTGCTTCTGCAAACTCTGCTATAAAACCATGTACTCCACGATCACCGCCACGATTTTTAACAATAACATCTTCTATATTATCTTTAGCATAATCTAAAATTTTAGAGGCATTATCCTTGTTTAAGATGACATTGCGAGCTTCATCTTCTATCATTTTCAAAGCAATTTGTAAGTCTTGAATTCTTAAATTATTTAAGCAGTTGACATATGCTCCAATACCTTGATTAAATGCTTGATTAAAAATTTGATTAACCATTTATTTTAATTTCCTTATTTATCATAGCTGTCAGTGATAGTGTTGAATTCACTAAATTACCTGCTTTATATTTTTCATCTTCAGTAAATAAGCTATAGTCCATTCCAGTTAAAGATAAATTGGCTAAATAAATTCCTTCTGTTTGTTTTCCAGTTAGTTCTATTAATTCCGTAACTTCTATTACTTTTTCTTTAAGTTGTCTAGCCAACAATTCTACCTTTTTCTGTTCCTCTATAGCCTCTTTTGCAACTTCTTCATTTTTCCTATTAGCTACTACACCAGCGCCTACAGAAGCGGTCAACATAACGCCTGCAATTCCCCAACCGACAGGACCAGCCAAAGCTAGAAATGCGTTACCTGCTGCCACTCCACCGCCACCAGCTGCTACACTTCCACCACCTAACCAAGCCAGAGCGGCGCTATTTGCTGCAGCACCTGTCAAACTTGATATCGCAGTACCTGTTGATGCAACACCAAATGTAGTTGCAACACCCATAGCGGCAGTAGGCCCTAAAGTTGCAACTGTTACTCCTAATGCACTAAGAGAAGCCGTAGCCGCTGTACTACCACTTGCTAATTCAGCTTCCTTAATTGACTGTGAAATAGCAATTTGCTTATCTTCAAAATTCTGAATTTCAACATCAATTTCTTCTAATTTTGTTTCAAACTCTTTTGGCTTATTTGCTAGCTTACTAATTCTTTCTTCAATAATTTTTACAACTTTGACCGCTTTTTCCCTAACCTGATAGAGTTCTGTTGATTTATTAGCTAAATTATCAGCTTCATTGTTATACAATCTTATAGATTCTTTATATCCCTCGACAGCTTCTTGTCTAAGTTTAGAATTAAAGAGGTCAACAGCATCAATTTGTTCTTTCGTATTATTCGCTATTTTACCTGCTTCATTAAAAGTTTCCGATGAAGCTTTAGTTACATGTTCTACCACATCACTAGCTACCCCAATAGCCTTTTCAGAAACATCTGTGATAACATCGCCAACCTGACTTGAAACATCTTCTATAACTTTTACAGACTCTGTAATAGCTTCTCCAGTAAATTTACCTGCTTCATTTAATACTTTACTGGTAGCGGATCCAGCATCATTCAATACCTTACTAGCTTCTTTTGTAAAATTGTCAGCAAATTTAAAAAAATTCATTCAGCATTCTCCTTATTGCATATATTTCTATTATCCTATAAACAGGAGAGATTGTCAAAATCGACCATATATTAATTTACTCAATTTTTATCACTTTCATTTTACTTACCGTTTATTTTTGTGTACAATAGTGCTATGAAAATTTTAGTTACATCTGGCGGTACCAGTGAAGCTATTGATAGCGTCCGCTCTATCACTAACCATTCAACAGGTCGCTTGGGGAAAATCATCACAGAAACCTTGCTTGCTGCAGGGCATGAAGTTTTTCTGATAACAACAAAACGAGCTCTGAAGCCAGAAGCCCATCCCAACCTAAGCATTCGAGAAATTAACAATACAAACGACCTTCTCCTTGAAATGCAAGAACGTGTCAAGGACTATCAGGTCTTGATTCACTCAATGGCTGTATCTGATTACACTCCTGTTTATATGACAGGTCTAGAGGAAGTTCAGGCTAGCTCCAATTTGGAAGAATTTTTAAGCAAGCAAAATCATCAAGCTAAGATTTCTTCGACTGATGAGGTTCAGGTTTTATTCCTGAAAAAAACACCAAAAATCATCTCTCTAGTCAAAGAATGGAATCCTGCTATTCATCTGATTGGCTTCAAACTGCTGGTTGATGTCTCTGAGGATTATCTCATCGAGATTGCTAGAAAAAGTCTTATCAAGAACCAAGCAGACTTGATTATCGCAAATGACCTGACTCAAATTTCAGCAAACCAGCATCGTGCAATCTTTGTTGAGAAAGATTATCTCCAAACGGTTAACACTAAAGAAGAAATTGCAGAACTCCTCCTTGAAAAAATTCAAGCCTGTCATTCATAGAAAGGAAAACTATGTCAAACATTCTCTTGGCTGTAACGGGCTCAATCGCCTCTTACAAGTCGGCAGATTTAGTTAGTTCGCTTAAAAAACAAGGCCATCAAGTCACTGTCTTAATGACCCAGGCTGCTACAGAGTTTATCCAACCTTTGACTCTACAGGTCTTATCACAGAATCCTGTCCACCTGGATGTCATGAAGGAACCCTATCCTGAACAGGTTAATCATATCGAACTTGGAAAAAAGGCGGATGTATTCATCGTGACCCCTGCAACTGCTAACACTATCGCAAAACTAGCCCTTGGCTTTGCGGACAACATGGTGACCAGTACAGCTTTAGCCTTGCCAAGTCATATTCCCAAACTAATAGCTCCTGCTATGAATACAAAAATGTATGACCATCCAGCAACTCAGGCTAATCTGAAAACATTAGAAACCTACGGCTATCAGCTGATTGCTCCTAAGGAATCCCTACTAGCTTGTGGAGACCACGGAAGAGGAGCCTTAGCCGATCTCACAATTATTTTAGAAAGAATAAAGGAAACTCTCGATGAAAAAACGCTCTAATATTGCACCTATTGCTATCTTTTTTGCAACCATGCTCGTGATACACTTTCTGAGCTCACTTATCTTTAACCTTTTTCCATTTCCAATCAAACCGACTATCGTTCATATTCCTGTCATTATTGCCAGCATTATTTACGGTCCACGCGTTGGAGTTACACTTGGATTTTTGATGGGGCTACTTAGCTTAACTGTTAACACGATTACAATTCTACCGACAAGTTACCTCTTCTCCCCATTTGTACCAAACGGAAACATCTACTCAGCTATCATTGCCATCGTCCCACGTATTTTGATTGGTTTGACTCCGTATCTAGTTTATAAACTGATGAAAAATAAAACTGGTCTGATTCTAGCTGGTGCCCTTGGTTCACTTACCAACACAGTCTTTGTACTTGGTGGAATTTTCTACCTTTTTGGAAATGTCTTTGATGGTAATATCCAAAAACTCCTAGCAACTGTTATCTCAACAAATTCGATTGCCGAATTAGTCATTTCCGCAGTTCTAACCCTAGCCATTGTTCCAAGACTACAGACTTTGAAAAAATAAAAACAATCTCCGCTTTCATGCTTGAAGGTGGAGATTTTGCTCTATACAGTTTCTTTTTAGTGAAATCTTTACTAACTTTTAACTAAAAAACGACCTATAAACTTAAGTAAATTCTTGCTTTATTGTCTTGTTTATTGTACTATACTAGTGTATATACAGATAAAAAGGAGATTCTTATGAATACACGGAAAAAGACACAATTTATGACAATGACTGCTCTTTTAACGGCTATTGCGATTTTGATTCCAATTGTTATGCCTTTTAAGATTGTCATTCCACCTGCTTCTTACACTTTGGGAAGCCACATCGCTATTTTTATCGCTATGTTCTTGTCGCCCTTGATGGCTGTTTTTGTCATCCTAGCCTCTAGTTTTGGATTTTTGATGGCTGGCTATCCCATGGTTATCGTTTTTCGAGCTTTTTCCCATATCTTTTTTGGGACTTTGGGGGCTCTTTACCTACAAAAATTCCCCGATACACTAGATAAACCAAAATCTTCCTGGATTTTTAACTTTGTTTTAGCACTTATCCATGCCCTTGCTGAAGTATTAGCTTGTGTCGTTTTTTACGCAACTTCTGGTACCAATGTAGAAAATATGTTTTATGTTCTATTTGTGCTAGTTGGATTTGGTACAATTATCCATAGTATGGTAGACTATACATTAGCACTAGCTGTCTATAAAGTGCTTCGAAAACGCCGTTAAAAGGAAAAGCTATGACAAAAGATCGCAAACAAGCCCTGCTCCAACTCTTGAAAGAAGCTCCTAAAGCCCTCAACGGCCAAAGTTTGGCGGAACATTTTCATGTCACACGTCAGGTCATTGTGCAGGACATTGCAATTTTGAGAGCCGATGGCGCTCCTATCCTATCCACTAATCGTGGCTACGTCTATAAGCAAATTGATACCAATCCTTATGTCCATAAACTTTTCAAGGTGAAACATGAAGTTGAAGAAATCGGTCAGGAACTCCTTGCTATCGTTGATAATGGTGGGCGTGTTCAAAATACCTTGATTGACCATCCCGTTTATGGAGAAATTGAAACCTTGCTTAAACTGTCTTGCCGCAGAGATGTTCAACATTTTCTAGAACAAGTCGAGCATTCTGATTTTAAACCTTTATCTGAATTGACAGATGGTGTCCATTACCACCTAGTCGAAGCCGAAACACAACAAGACCTCCACTATATCGAGGAGGCCTTGGATCAGCTTGGTTATTTAGTAAAGGATTAGAAAATTTTCTTTTCCCAATCGTCTTCTGTACGGCGAGGGTAGAAAAATTCAGATTTGTCCGGAGCTTCCATCATCTCCATCAAAGGTAGCATATCATAGGCCAGATCCAAGTTTGGAATCTGGTCTTTTTGCACCCAAGAAACTTCTCCCTCTTCTGAAGATTGAAGAGTTCCAGAGAACTCAGTTGCCTTATAACAAACGACAATATAGCGCCCACCTGTATCTAGTGGCCAATTTTTAATGCCGACAAGTTGAGGATTTTGAATAGTCAACCCTGTTTCTTCATAGATTTCACGAATGACAGACTCTGCAAAAGATTCGCCATTTTCTACATGGCCTCCTGGAAAGGCATAACCTGACCAGCGATTAGTTTCAGGAGAGCGATACTGCATTACAACGCGCTGAGTTTCGAGATCTTCAATCAGACAAATATTTGTTAAAATCGTTAATTGTGCTCGAGACATAAATTTACTCACTTTCTAATTTATTAAATTTTTAGACTTGGTACCAGTACCATTAACTTCTACTTTTTAAAATTATTTAGAATAAAATACCATTCGTTTTTCCTTTATAGACTTTCCAAGTTCAAGCATCTTTTCTTGTCCATCAAAAGTAAAGCCCATTTTTTGATAAAAAGCTATGGCTCGCTTATTATCTTTCAATACCCATAAGAAAATTTCAGAAAAATGATTAAGAGCAGTCAAAGCTGCTTTCACTAACTTTTGTGCGATACCTTTTCCATAATAGTCTTTTAAAACATATAAGGATATAATTTCGCCAGCTTGAATAGTCTCATCACGAAAGTTGCCATAACTTATAAAACCAACTACCTTCATACCATCCATCGCAATCAATGTATTTTCTGGATACTTTTGACTAAAGAGTCGACACCTTTCTAATGTCATCGTCTCCTGAAATTCTGCAGGCAAAAGGCCATCATAAGCCTCTCTCCACGTTTGCCAGTGAACAAGGGGCTTACCTTCTATCTCTTCAGGAGTTTCCATTGATTTGATAATAACCGTCATTTGTTTTCTTCTCCTTAATTCAACACCCTGACTTCCTTTGCTACTTTTTGTAGAAATTTTTGTCTTGTTGAATTTGTATTTACTTCACGGCCTAACTCTCCCAAGATTGAAACCCTCTTTGTTTTTATACCACAGTGATTCAATATAGCATTCTTTAATACTGATATTCCATAACTGTCTGGAATGTTAATCGGACCTGAAAATACTTTGTACCACCAAGTTGGTGCCATAGAAGTTGCATAGATACTAGCTGTTTTTCCTTTTAGTAACTTTTTGAACTGTCTACCTCTCAAGTAGTTCAAAATAAAGCTTCCTCGATTATTTGTAGAGTATGCAATGCCTGGCGTAAAAACACGATCAATCCACCCCTTCAATAGACTAGGCATACTACTCCACCAAATAGGATAAACAAAAATGAAATGATCTGCCCACTGGATTAATTCTTGAGAGCGTAGAATAAACGGATCGTCCTCCATCCTTTGTCGATAACCATAACGTAAAACAGGATCAAACTCTTTCTCATTAAGATTAATCATTTCAACTTCATGTCTCTTTGAGTCTATATTTTCTACAATCGTTTGAAAAATTGCTTGGCAGTAACTTTCTTTATCAGGATGTCCATTAATAACTAAAATATTCATAAAATTCCCCTAATCCAAGGCCTTGACTTCCAACATCATATCACGGATCTGAGCTGCTAGTTCAAAGTCAAGCACTTCGACGGCTTCTTGCATTTGTTTTTCGAGTTTCTTGACGAGTTCTTTGCGCTCTTGTTTGTTGAGGCTATTGATATCGACTTCTTTTTCTTCTTCCTTGGCAACTGCCTTGGTCACAGCAATCAGGTCACGGATTTCTTTCTTGATTGTCTGAGGCACAATACCGTGTTCTTCATTATAGGCCATCTGGATTTTGCGACGGCGAGCAGTTTCATCGATAGCACGTTGCATAGACTGGGTAACTGTGTCAGCGTACATGATGACATGGCCTTCGCTATTACGAGCAGCACGTCCAATGGTCTGGATTAAACCACGTTCGTTACGAAGAAAACCTTCCTTGTCAGCATCGAGAATAGCTACTAGGCTCACTTCAGGAACGTCAATTCCTTCACGGAGCAGGTTGATTCCGACCAAGACATCAAAGACACCCAAACGCAGGTCACGGATAATCTCTGTCCGCTCTAAAGTCTTGATATCCGAGTGCATGTACTTGACCTTGATGCCCATTTCCTTGAAGTAGTCAGTTAAGTCCTCTGCCATTTTCTTGGTCAAGGTGGTGATAAAGGTACGCTCATTTTTCTCAACACGGGCATTAATTTCACCTAAGAGGTCATCAATCTGTCCCATTGTCGGACGGACTTCTACCTCTGGATCCAATAGTCCTGTTGGACGAATGATTTGCTCAATCACTGTCTCGGTTTGTTCATTTTCATAGTCGCCAGGTGTCGCTGAAACATAGACAATCTGATGCACATGACTTTCAAACTCTTCACGACGTAAAGGTCGATTGTCCAAAGCTGATGGCAAACGGAAACCATAATTAACCAGCATTTCCTTACGAGAGCGGTCTCCGTTGTACATGCCCTTGATTTGTCCCATAGTCATATGACTTTCGTCAATCATAATCAAGAAATCATCTGGAAAGAAGTCGAGAAGCGTATAAGGTGGCTCACCTTCGCTACGTCCATCCATGTGGCGTGAATAGTTTTCAACCCCGTTGGTATAGCCCATCTCACGCAACATTTCGATATCATACTCTGTCCGCTGTTTCAAACGTTGGGCTTCAAGTAATTTGCCTTCCTTCTCAAAGACAGCTAACTGCTCCTCCAACTCTGCCTGAATTTTAGCAATGGCCTCTTCCATATGGTCGTCATTGGTCACAAAGTGAGTGGCTGGGAAAATCGCCAAATGATCCACTTCTCCCAACACCTGACCTGTCAGAGCCTCAACTTCACGAATACGGTCAATTTCGTCTCCAAAAAACTCTACTCGAAAAGCGTGTTCATCACGAGATGCTGGGAAAATCTCCACCACATCCCCACGCACACGAAATCTTCCTCGTTGGAAATCAATATCATTTCGCTCAAACTGAATATCAACCAAGTCATTAAGAAGTTTATCACGAGAAATTTCAAGACCTGGACGGAGACTAACGACACTATCAGCGTATTCCTTGGGCGAACCCAAACCATAGATACAAGAGACTGAAGCCACGACAATAACATCATTGCGCTCCAAAAGGGCTGAAGTCGCTGAGTGTCGGAGCTTATCAATCTCGTCATTGACAGAACTATCCTTCTCAATATAGGTATCGCTTGAAGGTACATAGGCCTCTGGCTGGTAATAATCATAGTAGGATACGAAGTACTCAACAGCATTTTCAGGGAAAAATTCCTTAAACTCCCCATAGAGCTGTCCTGCTAGAGTTTTATTGTGGGCAATGACCAGAGTTGGTTTATTGACTTTGGAAATGACCTGACTCATGGTATAGGTCTTCCCTGTACCAGTCGCCCCCATCAGAATCTGAGCTTTTTCTCCCCCCTCGATATTATCAACCAACTGCTCAATAGCTTGGGGTTGATCTCCTGATGGTTGATATTTTGATACTAGTTTAAATTGATTATCTGTAATGCGATTGATCATAAGAATCCTCTCTCCATATGCTATTCCTATTTTAGCATACTTGTAGCATTTTCACGAAGAAAAGGACAGACCGAAGTCACATCCTTTCATTTTCTTTCTTTAATTGATGGGCGAGATAGACAATCAGCATTAACAATACCAGACTTGTCATAATGGAACCTTCTATGCCAAAAGAACCACCTGATAGCCAATCTTGATTACCTTGTGGTAAAAAGGTCATCAGCGATGTCCCAGACGGCTGACCACTAACTAAAATCCCAAAGAGATTTCCCTGAGCAAAATTCCAGGCTCCATGAATACCTGCAACACCCCAAACTGTATCAGTTTTGAGAAGGTAAAGAGCCATGGCAACTCCGAATAAAAAGAGATTTACTAGAGATAGTGGTGTTAGACCAGAATTGCCCATATGAAGCAGGGTAAAGAATAGGCTAGATATAAGAACAGCAAGTTTGAGATTGGTTCTTGAGGCCAATTGAGGAAGGAGCCAAGCACGGGACACCACTTCTTCTGCTGTCCCCTGTAGGATCCAAAATGGGATAGTAAAAATGATAAAGGCAAGCGAATAAGGATTCAAATGAATGGACTCCAAACGATATTGTCCTAAGGCTACTAAACCTAACAAGGTCAGAAGAAAAAGTGCCAGACCTAGCCCAAATCCTTTCAGAAGATTGCTGAGGAAATTTTCTTTATAAAATCCTAAAGTTCGAATAGGTCTTTTCTCAACTTTTCTAGTCCATCTGAACACAGTGTTGAGAATGAAACCAAAGGCCAGTAAATCTAAAATTAAATGAAAGTCACTTGTTTTATCCATCAAGCTCTGCTGCAAGGTCTGCAAATAGGTTGCAAGATTTTGACCAGTCTCTCCAAAATTTCTAGCAAGTCCGATAAGAGCTAACAAGCTAACACCATACAAAGTATAAGCCACAAACTCTCCTATAAAGACAAAAACAAAGGCTAACAAGGGGCTTGTGTAAATGTTTAACCGCATTTGAGAAGCTTGGAAGTCTTTAAATATTCTCTTGTTCTTCATATTCCTGTCCTCTTTTCTTCTACTGTATACTATTATTATAGCACTTTATAGTAGCAATTCAAGAAAGAAATAAACAACTATGTTATATTTTCTAACACGAAAATATAAAAATTTGCCTTTTTTTACTTTTTCTGATATAATGGGAAAATATTCGGAAAAGGAGACTAAAAATGAAGAAAAAATTTCTAGCATTTTTGCTAATTTTATTCCCAATTTTCTCATTAGGTATTGCCAACGCTGAAACGATTAAGATTGTTTCTGATACCGCCTATGCACCTTTTGAGTTTAAAGATTCAGATCAAACTTATAAAGGAATTGATGTTGATATTATCAACAAAGTCGCTGAGATTAAAGGATGGAACATTCAGATGTCTTATCCTGGATTTGACGCAGCGGTCAATGCGGTTCAAGCTGGTCAAGCTGACGCTATCATGGCAGGAATGACAAAGACTAAAGAACGTGAAAAAGTCTTCACCATGTCTGATACTTACTATGATACAAAAGTTGTCATTGCAACTACTAAGTCACACAAGATTAGTAAATATGACCAATTAAAAGGAAAAACTGTTGGTGTAAAAAACGGAACAGCCGCTCAACGTTTCCTTGAAAGTATCAAAGATAAATACGGCTTTACTATTAAAACATTTGACACTAGTGATTTGATGAACAACAGCTTGAGTGCTGGTGCCATCGATGCCATGATGGATGACAAACCTGTTATCGAATATGCCATTAACCAAGGTCAAGACCTCCATATTGAAATGGATGGGGAAGCTGTAGGGAGTTTTGCTTTCGGTGTTAAAAAAGGAAGCAAATACGAGCACCTAGTTACTGAATTTAACCAAGCCTTGGCTGAAATGAAAAAAGATGGTAGTCTTGATAAAATCATCAAGAAATGGACTGCTTCATCATCTTCAGCAGTGCCAACTACAACTACTCTAGCGGGCTTAAAAGCTATTCCTGTTAAAGCTAAATACATCATTGCCAGCGATTCTTCTTTTGCACCTTTTGTTTTCCAAAATTCAAGCAACCAATACACTGGTATTGATATGGAATTGATTAAGGCAATCGCTAAAGACCAAGGTTTTGAAATTGAAATCATCAACCCTGGTTTCGATGCCGCTATTAACGCTGTCCAAGCTGGTCAAGCAGATGGTATCATTGCTGGTATGTCTGTCACAGATGCTCGTAAGGCGACTTTTGATTTCTCAGATTCATACTACACTGCCAATACTATCCTTGGTGTCAAGGAATCAAGCACCATTGCTTCTTATGAAGATTTGAAAGGGAAAACAGTCGGTGTTAAAAACGGAACTGCTTCTCAAACCTTCCTAACAGAAAATCAAAGCAAATACGGTTACAAAATCAAAACCTTTGCTGATGGTTCATCAATGTATGACAGTTTAAACACTGGTGCCATTGATGCTGTTATGGATGATGAACCTGTTCTCAAATATTCTATCAGCCAAGGTCAAAAATTGAAAACACCAATCCCTGGAACTCCAATCGGTGAAACAGCCTTTGCCGTTAAAAAAGGAGCAAATCCAGAATTGATTGAAATGTTCAATAACGGACTTGCAAACCTTAAAGCAAACGGTGAATTCCAAAAGATTCTTGATAAATACCTAGCTAGCGAATCTTCATCTGCTTCAACAAGCACTGTTGATGAGACAACTATCTGGGGCTTGCTTCAAAACAACTACAAACAACTCCTTAGCGGGCTTGGTATCACTCTTGCTCTAGCTCTTATCTCATTTGCTATTGCCATTGTTATCGGGATTATCTTCGGTATGTTTAGCGTTAGCCCATACAAATCTCTTCGTGTGATCTCTGAGATTTTCGTTGACGTTATCCGTGGTATTCCATTGATGATTCTTGCAGCCTTCATCTTCTGGGGAATTCCAAACTTCATCGAGTCTATCACAGGCCAACAAAGTCCAATTAACGACTTTGTAGCTGGGACTATTGCCCTCTCGCTCAATGCAGCCGCTTATATCGCTGAAATCGTTCGTGGTGGTATTCAGGCCGTTCCGGTTGGACAAATGGAAGCCAGCCGAAGCTTGGGTATTTCTTATGGAAAAACCATGCGTAAGATTATCTTGCCACAAGCAACTAAATTGATGTTGCCAAACTTTGTTAACCAATTCGTTATCGCTCTTAAAGATACAACCATCGTATCTGCTATCGGTTTGGTTGAACTCTTCCAAACTGGTAAGATTATCATTGCCCGTAACTACCAAAGTTTCAAGATGTATGCAATCCTTGCTATCTTCTATCTTGTAATTATCACACTTTTGACTAGACTAGCGAAACGCTTAGAAAAGAGGATTCGTTAATGGCAAAATTAAAAATTGATGTAAATGATTTACATAAGTATTATGGAAAAAATGAAGTTTTAAAAGGAATCACGACTAAATTCTATGAAGGAGATGTTGTTTGTATTATCGGTCCTTCAGGTTCTGGTAAGTCAACCTTCCTTCGTAGCCTCAATCTTCTAGAAGAAGTCACTAGTGGTCACATCACTGTGAACGGTTATGACTTAACTGAAAAAACAACCAATGTTGACCACGTCCGTGAAAATATCGGAATGGTGTTCCAACACTTCAACCTCTTCCCTCATATGTCTGTATTGGACAACATTACCTTTGCTCCTATTGAGCACAAGTTGATGACAAAGGAAGAAGCTGAGAAATTGGGAATGGAGTTGCTTGACAAGGTTGGTCTAGCAGATAAAGCTAATGCTAACCCAGATAGCCTATCAGGTGGTCAAAAACAACGTGTGGCCATCGCTCGTGGACTAGCAATGAATCCAGATATCATGCTCTTTGATGAACCAACTTCTGCCCTTGACCCTGAAATGGTCGGAGACGTACTGAACGTTATGAAGGAATTGGCTGAGCAAGGTATGACCATGATTATCGTAACCCATGAGATGGGATTTGCTCGTCAGGTTGCTAACCGCGTTATCTTTACTGCAGATGGTGAATTCCTTGAAGACGGAACACCAGACCAAATCTTTGATAACCCTCAACACCCACGTCTGAAAGAGTTCTTGGACAAGGTCTTAAACGTCTAAACTCAAACTGTAAGGATTTCCTTGCAGTTTTTTTCTATCTCGTATTGGATTTTTTGATTTTTCGGAAAATTATGTTAGAATTAAGTTTATGAAATGAGATTTCCTCATACCTAGCAAGACTAGGAATAAAAATAGAAATTAGGTAGCTAGATGTCATCTAAGGTTATTGTTACAATTTTCGGTGCGAGTGGAGACCTGGCTAAACGCAAGCTCTACCCTTCCCTATTTAGACTATATAAATCCGGCAATCTTTCCGAGCACTTTGCCGTTATTGGAACTGCCCGTCGTCCTTGGAGCAAGGAATACTTTGAATCTGTAGTAGTCGAATCTATCCTTGATTTGGCAGATAGTACCGAACAGGCTCAAGAGTTCGCTAGCCACTTCTACTATCAAAGTCATGATGTCAATGATACAGAGCACTACATTGCTTTACGTCAATTGCAGGCTGAACTAAATGACAAGTACCAAGCTGAACACAACAAGCTCTTCTTCTTGTCAATGGCTCCTCAATTCTTTGGAACCATTGCCAAACACCTTAAGTCTGAAAACATTGTGGACGGTAAAGGTTTTGAGCGTTTAATCGTTGAGAAACCATTTGGAACAGACTACGCAACTGCAAGCAAGTTGAATGACGAACTCCTAGCGACATTTAACGAAGAACAAATTTTCCGTATCGACCATTATCTTGGTAAGGAAATGATTCAAAGTATCTTTGCAGTTCGCTTTGCAAACCTGATTTTTGAAAATGTCTGGAACAAGGACTTTATCGACAATGTTCAAATTACCTTTGCAGAGCGCTTGGGTGTAGAAGAACGTGGTGGCTACTATGACCAATCTGGTGCCCTCCGTGACATGGTACAAAACCATACTTTGCAACTACTTTCCCTCCTTGCCATGGATAAGCCAGCAAGCTTCACAAAAGACGAGATTCGTGCTGAAAAAATTAAGGTCTTTAAAAATCTCTATCATCCAACTGATGAAGAGCTTAAAGAACACTTTATCCGTGGTCAATACCGTTCAGGTAAGATTGATGGCATGAAATACATCTCTTATCGTAGCGAGCCAAATGTAAATCCAGAATCAACAACTGAAACCTTTGCATCTGGTGCCTTCTTCGTGGACAGCGATCGCTTCCGTGGTGTTCCTTTCTTCTTCCGTACTGGTAAACGTCTGACTGAAAAAGGAACTCATGTCAACATCGTCTTTAAACAAATGGATTCTATCTTTGGAGAACCACTTGCTCCAAATATTTTGACCATCTATATCCAACCAACAGAAGGCTTCTCTCTTAGCCTAAATGGGAAGCAGGTAGGAGAAGAATTCAACTTGGCTCCTAACTCACTTGATTATCGTACAGATGCGACCGCAACTGGTGCTTCTCCAGAACCATACGAAAAATTGATTTATGACGTCTTAAACAATAACTCAACAAACTTTAGCCACTGGGATGAAGTTGGTTCGTCATGGAAGTTGATTGACCGTATCGAAGAGCTCTGGGCTGAAAATGGTGCTCCACTTCATGACTATAAAGCTGGAAGCATGGGACCTCAAGCAAGCTTTGACTTACTTGAAAAATTTGGTGCCAAATGGACTTGGCAACCAGATATCGCTTATCGTCAAGATGGTCGTTTAGAATAAAAAAAATCCTGCAAGTTTGTACCTTGCAGGATTTTTGCTTCTGATTAGATTAAGCCTTCCAAGAGACTCTTCATAAAGTTTTCTGAGTTAAATTCTCCAATATCATCGATTTTCTCACCAAAACCAATCAATTTTACAGGAATATTGAGTTCTTCTCGGATGGCTAGAACAACACCACCTCGAGCAGTTCCGTCAATCTTAGTCAAGACAATTCCTGTTAAAGGAGTGATTTTTGAAAATTCTTTGGCCTGTACAAGTGCGTTTTGACCTGTTGATGCATCAAGTGCCAAGAAGGTTTCATGGGGTGCTTCTGGAACAACACGTTTGATGATACGACCAATCTTTTCCAACTCAGCCATAAGGTTATCCTTGTTTTGCAGACGACCAGCGGTGTCAATCATGAGAATATCGATACTTTCAGAAACGGCACGTTCCATGCCATCAAAGACCACACTAGCTGGATCAGCTTTTTCAGGTCCAGTCACTACCGGAACATCTACTCGTCGGCCCCATTCAGCTAGCTGGGCTACTGCCCCTGCACGGAAGGTATCTGCTGCAACCAGCATGACCTTCTTACCAGCTTGTTTGTAGCGGTGGGCTAGTTTCCCGATAGAAGTTGTCTTCCCAACACCGTTAACACCAACAAAGAGCATAACTGTCAAACCATCTTGGAAATGGATTTGTTCATCGTAGTTGCCATCCTTTTCGTAGAGTTCAACCAATTTCTCGATAATGACACGGCGAAGTGCATCAGGCTTCTTAGCGTTTTCGAGTTTAGCTTCATAGCGAAGCTCTTCTGTTAGGTTCGAAGCGACCTGCACACCGACGTCACTCATGATGAGCAGTTCTTCCAACTCCTCGAAGAATTCTTCATCGACAGAGCGGAAATTAGCAAAGAAGGCGTTCAAACGAGCTCCGAAGCCTGTACGAGTTTTCTTAAGACTGCGGTCATATTTTTCCTGAACAGTTTCTTCTAACTGAGACCTTTCTGGTTGAAGCACTTCAGAACTATTTTCTTCTACAGTCTCTAGGAGCTCAGTATTCTCTTCCTCTGTGACTTCTTCTGAGTTTAGAAATTCTTCTATTTCTTCTTGAGAAACTTCTACAGTTGACTCTGAATCCTGACTCTCTTCAACTGTCTCTTGATTTTCTTCTTGGAGCAGATCTTCTTCAGAACTTTCAACTTCTGCTTCTTCTTGAAGAATTCCCTCAGCTTCTGTAAGAGAAGACTCAACATCTTCAGACAAATCAAGATTTTCCAGAGCTTCTTTTACAACTTCTTCGATTTTAGGTTCTTCTTTTTTTCCGAATAGACGGTCAAACAATCCCATATCTTAGTTCTCCTTTAGCACATATTCTTCGATAGCCCAGGCGACAGCTTCTTCATCATTGGTCATTGGCGTTACCACATTTGCGACTGCCTTAACTTCAGGAACAGCATTTTGCATGGCAACACCGAGTCCCGCCCACTCAATCATAGAGAGGTCATTGGCCTCGTCGCCACAGGCCATGACTTGGCTTTGCTCTATTCCCAGATAACTGATTAGTTTAGCCAATCCTGTTGCTTTATGAACATTCTTTGGTGACCACTCTAGCAACATTTCTCGTGATTTAAATATTTCATATTGGTCAAACAATTCTGGAGAAATCTTCTGAATGGCTGCATCCAAGGGTTCTTGAGCAAAGGCAGTCACGCATTTATTGTAGGTCATTTGACTAGATAAGTCTTCAAAGTCCACTGGAACAAAGGTCAATGCTGGATTGAATTTGGCATAAAGACTTTCTTGGTCCGATTGGATTTGATAAACTGTTCCTTCTGAGATGGCATCAAGAGGCAGTGATAATTTCTCTGTTTCTTCATACAAACGTGCCACATCATCATATGAAAAGACTGTTTTATCAAGGATTTCACCTGTATTTTTCTGAACCAAACCACCATTAAAAGTAATCGTATACTCATCTTCGTGTCCGTCAGTCCCTAACTCATGGAGAAAGAAGTCCATGGCTTTTAAGGGACGACCAGTTGTCAATACTACCTTGATACCACGATCACGCGCAGCTTTCAAGATTGCCTTGGTACGATCCGTCAGCCTTTTATCAGTAGTCAGCAAGGTCCCGTCCAAGTCCAATGCAATCAATTTTATATCTGCCATTATAAGCCCTCCATATAAGCTATAACCGACTGGTCCTTATGGTGACCAATCACTGTCTCTGCTAATTCTAAAATTTCAGGTCGTGCATTTTCAGGAGCTACAGGATGTCCCACAACCTGCATCATATGCAAATCATTTAGATTGTCTCCAAAAGCCATGACCTGATCCATTGTGATGTCAAGTTTTTTAGCTAATTCAACAATGGCCACACCCTTATCGACATAGTCCAGAACAATATCAATGGATTCAAAGCCAGTTGTCATGGCCTTAACACCAGGAACATGTTCATTAACCCAAGCTTCCCCAGCTTCTAGCGTTTTTTCTGTGAAGTTGGTTGTAAATTTGAAAATGTCATCTGTGATATCTTCCAGACTCGCTACTTTTTGGATATTTTCATTATAGTGCTGGCTCTCTTTCAAATAGGTTGCATCAACCGTATCTAGCACATAAGAGCCTTTTTTCCCCGTCAAGAGCAGTTTATTGATATCTACATAAGGTGAGGTTTTCAGCTTTTTAAAAGTCGTCAAATAAAACACACGAGACATGGTCGCTTCATACAAGTCCTGACCTTGATATTCGACCAAACTGCCATTTTCTGCGATAAAAATAATGTCATCACGAACATCAGCAAATAATTTTTCTAAGGATAGAAATCCGCGCCCCGAAGCCACCGCAAAGTAAATCCCTTTTTCCTTGTAGGAAACCAAGAGAGACTTGAGGCGGTCCATATCAAAGCGCCCATTCCCATCTAGGAAGGTTCCGTCCATATCCGTTGCTACTAGTTTAATCATAAAATCTTTCTTACTCCGATTAGTAAATCTACCTCCTATTATACCATAGATAAGTAGAAAAAGGACTAGTCTATCAGCTTTGCTTCTCTTTTATCCTTCTCTACTAGCTAGTGCTGTTTCTATCTTTTAAAAAACTCGTAAAATTAAAATCGTGCAACTTTTTTCAGATACTTTTAAAAGATTGATTTCATAACCTGTTTCCTTTATACTGGATAAAAAGGAGAATAGTATGTCAGAAACAAATCACGAAATCGATTCAAATTTTGCAGGTCGTTTAAATATCCTGCGTGCTGGTGTTCTTGGTGCTAATGATGGAATTATTTCCATTGCTGGTGTGGTTATTGGGGTTACCAGTGCTACAAGTAATATCTGGATTATCTTTTTATCAGGATTTGCAGCTATTTTGGCCGGTGCCTTTTCAATGGCAGGTGGAGAATATGTGTCCGTTTCAACTCAAAAAGATACCGAGGAAGCGGCCGTTGCGCGTGAGCAACTCTTGCTAGACCAAGACATGGAGCTAGCTAAAAAGTCTCTCTACGCTGCCTATATTCAAAATGGCGAGTGTGAAACATCAGCCCAACTTCTCACCAACAAAGCCTTTTTAAATAATCCACTCAAGGCTTTGGTAGAGGAAAAATATGGGATTGAGTATGAAGAGTTTACCAATCCTTGGCATGCTGCCATCTCTAGCTTTATTTCCTTTTTCCTTGGTAGCTTACCACCAATGCTGTCAGTGACCATTTTCCCAAGTGAATACCGCATCCCTGCTACCGTCCTTATCGTCGGTGTGGCCCTTCTTCTCACTGGTTACACTAGTGCAAGACTTGGAAAAGCTCCAACCAAAACAGCTATGATTCGAAACCTAGCTATCGGTCTTTTAACCATGGGAGTTACTTTCCTGCTCGGACAACTTTTCAGCATTTAGTATATAAGAAATATCTAAATGAAATTGCACTACCTACAAAATAAAAGATTCACATCTACTTAGATATAATAAAAGAGAGAAACTTGATTCTCTCTTTTATTATATCTACAATCGTAGACAATGATTCTATAATGTGTGTTTTTCTAATAACGTTTTGATGTCTTCTAAGATTTTATAACGTTACCAGAAAAAATCATCCGCCTGGATAGTTGAAAGTTATTTACTTTATTTGCAATTATTTTAATCAATAACATCAATCATTAAAAGTGATAGTATTCTCAATAATGTCAAATCGATTCCTATTATAAGAGATAAACGCTTCAACGGAAGCTAATCTATTAATCGACCTTGCCCCTTTGAAAATTATTCTCATTTTCTAAGAGCCACTGACTATAAAGTTCTTGATATCGTTTCTCTTCGTTATCACTGTAACCTTTAAAAAGAACTTTATCAATATTTTCTTTATTAAAATATAAAATTTGTTCAGCATCAAGCCCTACTGGGTATATGCATCCTGAATAATCAAAAATTACTTTTTCTCCATCATTGTCAATGAAAGCTCCCCGATTAAGAATCATAATTTTACGGGTTCCATCTTTTAAATAAACAATACTTCCAATAGGTAACATAATCTTTTCTTCCTTTCGATATTTAAGTAATAATTTTATTTTTTTAAATAATAAATCTCAATAATATAAAAAATATAGCACTGAATTTAGGTAAAACAACATTTTATTTCAACTTTGATAAAACATCAACTATCTCATATTCCCGTTCTTCTCCAGGTGCAAAGGCAACGTTTATGGTTGCTAGAGAAATGAACATTGTTAAAATCATTATCAAAAGCATGGCAACATTTTTTATATAAATAAAAGCTAAGGCAAATATAAGAGCTAAAGCAAAGAAACATACTCGTAAAAGAAGCATTTTTACGTAAAAACGCGATGAATTTACTGGTTTTATCTTAAAATAAATAGATTGTTCCAATGATCTATTAAGTAATTCTTCCAAACTTTTTTTCTTTTTAGAATATAAAAGCTGAAGCAAACTAAAAGACAATAATAAACCAATAACTACTAAAAGCAAACTAGTTACTATCGAAAAATTCACATAAAAGTTGGCAAATAAATCAATATGATTCATACGAGCCCAGGCATTCACAAAAACTGCCAATCCTGCAGCTAATGATGTTGGAAGGATAAATTTGCTCGCCTTAGAGTTTTTTTCTTCGATTTTAAAAAGTTCTTCATCTGAGATAGCATAAACTTTCTGATAAAAATACCAGTTTAAAGGCAAACAGAAATATCCGAGAAAATGTTTAGGAGATCTATCTAATAGATACTGTTTCCCCTGATAATGAAATAATAGGTATCGAAAATTCCCTTTATAATATAATTTTATTTTTTGCATTTTAATCCTTACTAATCTAAGAAAACATGAGTTTTCCCAAGCTATGAGGAGTATCTTGATATCGGCTACATCTTATTTTAGTTTTTTATCATTTATTTTATATAAGTGATGGCTTTCAGTTCCAAATGCAACATTAGAAGCCGACAAATATAGAAAGATGATTGCATTGGCCATTAAGCCAAAAAGTAAGTTACCTGAGTAGAAATAATACATTGGCATAAAAAATGCTAGCCCACCAATAACCACTATAAATCCTAGCAATTGTTTAAAGTCAATTTTTACTGGCGTAATTTTATAGTATTGTAAATGCCTAAGTTCGTGCCCTATCAAGAAGGCCATCCTTCTTTTCCGAGAATAGTAAAATAATTCAACCAGAACATATGTTAAAAGAAAAGTCATTAAAAAGAGTGCCACTTTCGTAAAACTTGAAAGATTCGTTTCAAAATACTTAGTGATATCAATCTTGTTAACCCGTAACCAATTATATAAAAAGATACTCAGCCCAGCACCGAGAGAAGCTGAAACAGTGAGTTTTGTAGCACGTCCAGTTTTTTCTTTTATTTTACAGTACTCATCCGATGTAATGGGATACACATGTTGAAAGAAAAGCCAATTTATAGGTGGAAAAAGATATCCTCTCAAATGACATGGTCTTCTATCAAGTAAATAGTATTGATGATTGAATTCAAATACTAAATAACGAAAATTTCCATAAGTAAAACGAATTTTTTCCATCATTTCTCATTAGTCAAAGGGGTTAAGGGCACTTAGCCCACCTGAAATGGCATTTCCTACATCACTTACCATCTCACTGGCCCAATTTTTTGCACTTTCAACACTATTTGATATTGCCTGACCTACGTTTTTCCCTACATCATCCAAAAATACCCCTGTAGTGTCTAAACCATCTTTAAGCCCTAAAAAGTTATTTTCATAGGCTTTATTAAACAACCAAGTAACTCCAACTCCAATAGCAAATGATGCAGTCGCTACACCAACAGCAGCCCAACCAACAGGATTACTTCCCAAAAATGCTCCTAAAGCTACTGTAGTTAGCTCCGCAGCTCCAAAACCAATCCCTGTTGACAAACCATTATGCACAACTGCCTGACCAATACTTTTATCTTTGTTAACAATATCATCATACATTCCAAGACCAAAGCCAATTCCCATTAAGGAACGGCCACCCCATTTGCCCCAGTTCGCTATATTTGTACCTTTTTGAACCAAAGCTTGACCTATACCAGTTTGTTTAACTAAAACAAATGAAGTTGAGACTCCGTTTAAAGCAAATGTACTAGGGCCTTTAATTCCTTCTAAAATAGTAGCTAAACCACCAAAACGTTGAACCCCTATTCCAAGTTGATCAATTATAGTTGCAAGTAAGTCAAACTGCGTGCCATTTTTATCATAATTCTCTCGAACTAACTCTAATGCACTTTTTAATTGCTGAATCAACTCAGGTGAAACTAACTCTTCTGGATGGGACCGAGCATAGGTAAGTAAAGCTTCAATGTCCTCTATTGTTAATCCCTCTCCTGATTTCAACTTTTCTTTGTCCAATCGTCTTCCCCAAGACTCGTGGACCTGTTTAACCCACATCAATTCCTCTTGAGGTGGAATTACAAATGTTTTTGTTTCTTCATTCCAAGAGCTTTTTGCTTGAGATAACCCTTGCCTTACTACTTGATAAAGACCATCTATATTTGAAAAAAGACCTGATGATGAATTATGAAATGTCAAAATTTTTTGAAGCTTATCCTCCAATTTTTGTTTGACTTTCTGTTGAATCGCAATATGTTCTGTTAAACTATTAATAAAAAAATAGTCTGGTTGTTCCACACGATATTCCATGTTTCGTAGTTTCTGATAGTAAACAATACTTTTATGTGCTTGCGCAATTTTTTGACGCAACTCATCTTCTCTTAAACTTACACTATCCACTTCACTAATGAATTTATCCGGAAGACTCAATGTTGCTTTTTCTATTTCCTCATTTAATAAAATGCAAGCTTTTGTTAATGGAATCAATATTTGACTACAATAAACTTTTGCAGAATCATAAGCTAAACCAGATAAATCTCCACTGTTTGATGAAAAATCATTAAGAGCCTTCTGTAAAGATTGATAGGCTTGATTTTGATTCTGTAGTGCTCTTGATGTACTACTTGCCTGATTCTTGGATTTCCATAAATACATATCAACCCCCATTTTTTTCTCTCACCTCTCTTTCTAATTGTTTCAATTGTTCTTTATCAACTTCTAATAGTTTTTGTGACTGTTTAAGTAACTCTTCCTGTTCTTGAAAATAGGTTTGAAGTTTTTGCGATGCCTGGAGATGTTGTGATTCTAAATCTTTAAAATAATAACTATCGTCAGATTTACTCATCAACTCTGCAACTTCACTAAAAAAGAGTTTACTTTTTTTAGTAAGTTGATCATATTCATCTCGTACAATGTATAGATGACGTTTCTTTACTTTTAGAGATTCTTCTCTTTGTTTGAGTGATAACTCTAAATTAATGATATCACGATTAACCATTTAACGTAAACCTCGTGCTAGCATCGTCAATGCGTGACAATTGGTTTGCTACTTTCTGATCCATAGCATGAAAAGCTGAAGAAAGATTATGAATATTCGTTGACATCGCTGATAATACATTACCAATTTGACTCGCAGTAGTTTGCGCTAAATCAATTGCAGAGGAAGCTTTTACATTCCCCGCTACAGTTGTCTGATTATCTTTTTCAATTGCTATAAGATTAGCAAGACTTTCTGTAGCTTTTGCAATCGCCGTTGCTCTTTGAACAGCTAAAGATGTTACACTTTTTATTTCACTCATTATCGGGTTCCTCTAAAATATTTAACTATCATGATTATATCATAAAAATTTAAAAATATTTTAATATTCTCCAAATATGATTGAATACAACCTCAAAATTTTGAAATTGGCAATACATTGTTATTTCACTAGAAATTGCAGTTCTTTAAAAAATTAATAAAGCAATTATTAACTATATTTTTCTATAACAAACGAATCAAAGCCAAACTAAAAAGACTTAGCCCTGTACAATACAGAACTAAATCCTTTGGATAAATTAATTGTCTAACTTTTGGGGGTCAGTATATATCGAGGTATCTTTTTTTACATTTGCACAATCTTGCGATAACTTCTTGAAGTAATCATGAAAATCAGCACATAGGCGATGAGGAAGATAGCGCAGATAGACAAGGTCACAATCAACATCATATTCGTATCTATTACACCAATCACTTTTAAAATCAGACTAAGCATATGGTAGGCAAAGGCTAGATGTATGAAGGCAAAAAGCAAAGGAAGGAAGAAAACAGTTAAAACCTGTTTGTTGATGGTTTGCTTGATTTGCTTTTGATCTAAACCGACTTTCTGCAAGATAATAAAGCGTTCACGGTCTTCATAGCCTTCAGAAATTTGTTTGTAGTAGATGACCAGAACAGTTCCGACCATAAAGATAATGGATAGGAAAATACCGATAAAGAAGACACCACCAAAAAGGGCACTCATTTGAGCACTAGCATCTGCTAGATTGCTACCATACACATAGCTACCTTCAGTGTTTAATTGAGCATTAAACTTTTGTAAGTATTTTTCATATTCTTCAGCGACTTTGAGTTGTTCCTCTTCACTGATATTTACATTTATACCACCGTAAAGCTGATTATAGATAGCCGAATCTGGGAATTGGTCCAAAAAGGCTTGTAAATTAGGTACAACAAGGTAATTGTAATCAGAAGTCAAAATATTAAACTGATTTGGGACATGGTTCACAATGAAATCTTTAGTAAATTCTTCTTTTACAGAAAATTGATGATCGTTTAGAGTTAGAGCTTTCTGTTCTTTAACTCCCTCATTCTTGGCAAAGAGTCCAACCTCATTTCCTGATAGAGAAAGTTTTTGACCAGCCATAGTTTCATAATCTTTTTGGTCAAATACCATAAAAACTGTTTTGACTTGGACACGGTTTTGTCCTTTTTCAAATATGGTTAACTTGCTACCTTCTTGGTTTGCAACACCAAAGTAAGCGTAACGAAGAACTTCTTTTTCTTTGATATTATAACCTTTGTCACTTGCAAACTGGCTCAAGAGTTTGTCCAAATCTTCTTTTTCAACATTTTGTCCAGTAATCCCAAAATCATGCGGATTTAGAACTTTTTTAAAGCTTTCTGAGGCATTGAAAATACTAGTAGCTGCTGACATGGTTACCAAAACCATTGTTGACAAAATTGCGATAGTTGCTAGTCCAATCGCATTTTTCTTCATACGAAAAATCAAGTTAGACACTGAGATAAGGTTATTTGGTTGGTAATAGTATTTCTTATTTTTCTTTAAGATTTGAAGGAAAACTGTAATCCCTGCATTAAACAATAGATAAGTACCAAAGATAACCAGCAAAACAGCTAGGAAAAAAGTTGTTAGAGCTGTAAGGGGATCTTTTACAGTAACCGCAAGATAATATCCACCACCTAAACTAATCACACCAAGAATAGTTTGGAGAGATAGGAAACGACCTTTTTTCTCACCGCTAGCTTTCTCACGTGAGAGCTGGAGGGCATTCATACGGGCGATTCGAAGAGCATTCAGGAACATGAGACCTAGGAAAATCAAACCAAAGACAAGAAGTACTGTAATGACAACTTTCATCTGGAAGGTAGCGACCAGCTCAACCTTCAATTTCATCAGTTTGAGTAGGAAAGCGAAGATCAACTTGTCAAACAAGGCTCCAATACCGATTCCTGCTCCAACAGTTAGAATCCCAAATAGCACTAACTCCTTAAAGGTCATACTGATCAGATGACGCTTCTCCAAGCCCAACATTCCATAAATTCCCAGTTCCTTGGAACGGTTTTTCATAACAAAACTATTGGCATAGAGGACGATAATAGCTGACGCAAGGGTGACGACAAACATACCAAATCCAAGTGTTGTTTGGATGGTTTCTCCTCCACGAATTTCTGCAATCTTAGGATTGAAGGTCAGGGAGTAAAAGAGATAGGTGACGGTGACTGCCAAGAGAACAGCCAGCGCAAAAGGATAGTAGAGTTTGCGGTTTTTAATCAAGTTCGATACCGCTAACTTATTGGTTAATCGAAACATACTAATTCACCTCGCTTGCCATGACAGTCAAGGTATCAGAGATTTCTTGGAACATCTGACGTTCTGTCTTCTCTCCACGGTAGATTTGGTTGTAAAGAATGCCGTCTTTGATAAAGAGTACACGTTTAGCTCTGCTAGCTGCTGCTGTTGAGTGGGTTACCATAAGAATGGTTTGTCCACGCTCATTGATTTCATCAAAAACATCAAGAAGAGCAGCAGATGACTTGGAGTCAAGGGCTCCTGTTGGCTCATCCGCAAGGAGAATTTCAGGTTCTGTAATGATAGCGCGTGCTACTGCTACACGCTGTTTCTGACCACCAGAAATCTCGTAAGGGTACTTCTCTTGCAATTGGTTGATTCCCAGATTCTCAGCTGTCACCACCAATTTCTTCATCATTTCCGTAATGGGTCTTCTTGACAAGACAAGGGGAAGCAAGATATTATCTTTTACAGAGAGAGTATCTAACAAATTAAAGTCTTGGAAGACAAAGCCCAGCTTTTCACGACGGAAGCTAGAAGCCTGTGAATTTTTAATGGTTGCGGTGTCAGTTCCATTCAAGTAAACCTGACCACGAGTTGGTTTATCCAGCATAGCTAGAATATTGAGAAGAGTTGATTTACCAGAACCAGACTCACCCATGATGGCAACGTAGTCACCCTTTTCCACGGTAAAGTGAATGTCCTTGAGGGCCTCTACTTGGTTGCCCTGAAAACGTGTTTTGTAAATTTTTTGAACGTGTTTTACATCTAAAAGTGTCATGAGAATCTCCTTTCTTAATATCCCATCAAATGAAATGTTGCTTGCATCATAGCGCATCCCAGCTGAACGCGCTCGATATCTTTGTGGCTTGGTTTTCTTGTTTTCTTATGTAAGATTTGTTTCATGATGTTACTCCTTTGTTCTTTATGAGTCTAGTTTACATCAAAAAAAGATCGCTTGCCATAACCTAACCTTACAAAAGAGACTTTAATCTTACATTTTTGTAAGATTGGGGAAATGTAGGCAAAATTACTTAGAAAATGATTTGATTTCCTGTTTTTTAAATTGTAAAATATAAGTGTGAAAAGGCTTACTTTGGAAAGGAGGAAGCGGGAACTATCATTTGAGTAAGCTTACCTAGATAACATACCATTAAATTCAACACTTTCAAATCGAACTACCTATAAGGAAAGAAGGTGCGCTTTAATGAAACATAAAGAACATATACTCATCGGAATTCTCTATCTCCTCTCTCCATTCATCGGTCAGCTCTTAGTTGAAAAAACATACTTTATCGGTACAGAATTTACAGCTACTGCTTATGCTATTTGCTGGCTATCAGTTGTTATCAGCATCCATCATTTTTCAAAAAATGTATTGTCTCAGCATGAAAAATCAGATTAGAAACATGAGTTCAAAATATTATTTTTAATTTGTATATGAGGCTGAGAAAATCTTATTAAAAGTAAAAAAGCTTTAAATCAAGCAGTTTAGACTATTGATTTAAAGCTTTTTGCTTATTCCAAATCTTCTGTAGAACCTTACCAAAACCAGCCTTCATTATCGTCAATGGCTTGGGCTTCTTTGCGTTTACGTGGGCCTGTTCCGTACATTTCAGCTTCGATTTCTTCCTTGGTAGGCATGATAGAAGCTAGGATGATATAGATAATCACGCCAAGTCCAAAGTTTGCGACTGTAAAAATGGCAAATAAGAAACGAACAAGGGTAACATCAAAGTTCCACTTGTCTGACAGACCTGCCAAAACTCCTGAAATCATACGATTTCGTCTCATTTTATAAAATTTACTGTTCATGATATTTCCTCTTTCTGCTAGGTTAGACATAGTATAACACGGGTAGGCTCGGCTTTCATCAGTCCTCAGGCTGATTTATTAGTAGCAATTTACCTCGACAAAGTCCACAGCGATAGCGTTTGATATCAATCTTTCGCTTGCGATGATAACTTTGCTGGCAGGATTGGCAACGATAGAGCTTAATTGGTTTGGAGTTGCTATTTGGCAAGGTGGGCACAAAGCGTAATCCATCCACTGCTTTCAACAGTTCCTTAAAATCCCGATCCTTGTGTTGATAGCCCTTCCCTTGAAAATAGAGGTGATAATGACAGAGTTCATGTCGGACAATTTTCCTAAAAACATCCAGACCCAGTTCCTGATAAACCTTTGGGTTGAAATCCAAATGCCCATCTTTGGGGAAAAATCGCCCACCTGTCGAACGTAGACGCCTATTCCACTGAACATGATGGATAAAAGGTCTGCTGAAGTCTTCTAGTGAAACCTGCTTAACGTAATCAGTCAGTTTCATTTGGAGCTAGAAGCGACAGATTGACTTTTTCACGTTCAGTATCAATTTTCTTAACCCAGACCGTTACCAAATCACCGACTGACACCACTTGGCTAGGATGTTTGATAAATTTGCGACTCATATGGGAAATATGAATCAGACCGTCCTCATGAATCCCAATGTCAACGAAGGCACCGAAATCAACAACGTTACGCACAACACCCTCTAGCTTCTGACCAACCACTAAATCCTTGATATCTAGGACATCTTGGCGAAGCACAGGTGCGTCAAAGGAATCACGGAAATCTCGACCTGGTTTGAGAAGATCTGCAATGATATCTTTAAGAGTTTCTGGACCAAGGTCTAGCTCTTGCGCCATTTCCTTGACTGAAAGGGACTTGAGTTTACTTTGGGCTTCTTCGTTTAGGTCTTTAATGTCCAAACGTTTGAAAAGTTCCTTAACGGCAGCGTAATTTTCTGGGTGAACTCCTGTATTATCAAGGATATTGCTACTTTCAGGGATACGGAGGAAACCAGCTGCCTGTTCAAAAGCCTTGGCACCCAGACGAGGAACTTTCTTGATTTGCGCGCGTGAAGTGATTTTCCCTTCTTCCTCACGGTATTTGACAATATTTTCAGAGATAGTTTTATTGAGTCCAGCGACATGGGAAAGAAGAGCTGGGCTGGCCGTATTAATATTAACACCGACTTGGTTAACTACAGTTTCTACGACAAAGTCCAGACTTTCAGACAGTTTCTTCTGACTGACATCGTGCTGGTATTGACCGACACCAATTGACTTAGGATCGATTTTGACCAATTCCGCAAGAGGATCTTGCAAACGACGGGCGATAGAAATAGCAGAGCGTTTTTCAACGGTCAAGTCTGGAAACTCCTGACGAGCAAGTTCACTGGCAGAATAGACCGAAGCACCACTTTCATTGACGATAACATAGCTGACTTCAGGGAAATCTTTCAGAACTTCCGCCACAAAGGCTTCACTTTCACGACTAGCAGTACCATTTCCGATAGCAATAATTTCCACGCCATATTGACCAATCAAGTCCGACAACTCTTTCTTGGCTTCTTCGATTTGACGAGCTGATGCTGGTTTAACAGGATAAATAACCTGAGTTGTTAGCATTTTTCCTGTTGCATCCACGACAGCTAGCTTGGCACCTGTACGAAAGGCTGGGTCAAACCCAAGAACCACGCGCCCTTTCAGTGGAGCAACCAAGAGGAGATTGCGTAGGTTGTCCGAAAAGAGTTGGATAGCTCCCTCTTCGGCCTTTTCAGTTAATTCTGTACGAATACGGCGCTCGATAGCAGGTAAGACTTTTTTCTTAACAGATTGCTGAACAACTTCATCTATATAGGTATTTTTTACCTTGAAACGAGCAGCAAAGAAGGCAAGAATGCGGTCCGTTGCATGTTCAAAACCGACCTTCAAGATACCAAGTTTCTCCGCACGATTGAGGGCTAAAGTACGATAGCCTTGCATATTTCCAACTGTTTCAGAAAAATCATAGTAAATCTGAAAAACCTGCTTTTCATCAAGACTTTCATCCTTGGCTTGAGAAGTGAGTTTAGAGTGTCTCAGCACTTCCTGATAAGTCATGGAACGCAAGGTCACATCTTCCGATAAGGCTTCGATCAAGATATCAACTGCACCAGCCAAAGCTTCCTTCCCATTCGCAAATCCTTCACAGACAAACTTCTCAGCTTCTTTCTCTAAGTCAGTTACATTCTGCAAGATTAAGCGAGCAAGTGGGAAAAGCCCTGCTTCACGGGCAATGGTTGCCTTGGTCCGACGCTTTTCCTTGTAAGGAAGATAGAGTTCTTCAACGTCTGCTAATTTTTCGGCAACTAAGATAGCTTCTTCCAACTCCTTGGTCAACTTGCCTTGTTCTTGAATCTTAGCTAAAACAGCTTCCTTACGGTCGTTGAGATTTGTCAGACTTTTATCCAAGTCGATAATGGCCTTAATTGCCACCTCATCCAAACTACCAGTCATGTCCTTGCGATAACGCGCTATGAAGGGAATTGTCGCCCCTTCAGCTGTTAAACTTAGAACGGTATCAATTTGCTTTAAAGTCACTCCCAAATCCTGGGAGATTTTTTCATATTTTTTATCCATGAATCTATTATACCATAAGCCAATCTTATTCAAATTATCTCTTACAATTTTAAAACATAAGTTGGTGAATAAATTTGCTTCATTTCAATATTCTATTTATTGAGAAGGTTTCAATTTAAAATTCTACTAGATTACAAAAGAATCTATGAGTAATTTCACTGTTTTTATTTTTTACAAACCGCTTTATAAAGCTATTTGTTGAAGTTAACGAATCAATTTTCAGAGCAAATAAAAAATCGCAAGCCTGAGCCTGCAGTGAGTGTAATCTATCTTGAAATTTCAAATAAAAAAGGAGCATTTAAGCCCCTCCTTTGAAATAACGGACACTTGGCTGGTCGGTGTACCCAGCATCTCAGATACCTTATTCAAGGTGCGGCAGGAACCTTTCTGCCCTCAAATGTCTTTCGTTAATGTTATTCTAGCACTATCTACTTTTTTTGTCAAGCTTTCTCAATCTACCAGACTTAATACGACTTTGTAACTTGAAATCTTGTAAACGATACATGGTCGGAACATAAAAGAAATCACCACTTTTATGTAACTTAATCGCAACAAGAACATTATCATCAAATCTTTTAACATATTCAAAACTGGCGTCTTTCTCTCGTGGATTGATGCCAACGAAATCTGGATTACTTAGTATAAGTTCCAGGTCTTCAATATGATGAATCACATCATTATGATGCCGTTTCAACATATGACTTCTTAAACCTTCTTTGTTAACTTTGATATCACTAGCTTCAAGAACAATATTAAAAATTTCTTTTACTTCGTCAGTCACCTGACCGATCTTTTTATGTTCCATCATTTCCTCCGTTATTCCACAATTATTATATCACAATCATAGTGTATATTAGGCTATATCACGCTCTATTATTCGTTAGATACTCAATTTTAACTTTTCCCTTTTCCCAAAAATAATAGTATAATAGAGGTAGAATTTAGAATCGAGGTGCACCTATGGCTGTAAAATTTACAAAAACTGATGACTTGGACAAGATGTTTGAAGAGTTTGCGAAACTCCCTGATTTGAAACAAGTCACTTTCCCTGATGACAAAGAGAAAAAAGCCGAAGCAGAAAAGAAAAACTAGATGACTGCTTTCCAACAACTCCCTTCTAGTTTACTTCAGACTGGGGCTATTTTTCTCTCTATAATCATTGAAGCCCTACCCTTCGTTCTGATAGGAAGTATTGTTTCAGGGCTGATTGAGGTTTATATCACACCTGATAAGGTTTATCATTTTCTCCCTCGAAATCGTTGGGGGAGAATCTTTTTTGGAACCTTTATCGGGATGCTTTTCCCTTCTTGTGAATGTGGAATCGTCCCCATTATCAATCGTTTTCTGGAAAAAAAGGTTCCCAGTTACACAGCCGTTCCCTTTCTTGTGACAGCCCCTGTTATCAATCCCATTGTTCTATTTGCGACCTATTCTGCCTTTGGCAACTCCTTCCATGTCGCCCTGTTACGAGCTCTGGGTTCCATTCTTGTAGCTGTGATACTTGGAATTTTTCTGGGATTTTTCTGGCGAGAACCGATTCAAAAAGAAAATCGTTTGGCCTGTCATGAGCACGATTTTTCTCATTTGAGTCCTGCAAAAAAAGTTTTTCAGGTCTTTGTGCAAGCCATTGATGAGTTTTTTGATACGGGACGTTATTTGGTATTTGGCTGTCTCTTTGCCTCTGTTATACAGGTTTATATTCCGACTCGGATTCTAACCTCTATCAGTGCTACTCCTCTTTTTGCCATCCTACTCTTGATGCTTTTAGCCTTTCTTCTTTCTCTCTGTAGTGAGGCCGATGCCTTTATCGGAGCTTCTCTTCTCTCGAGTTTCGGCTTAGCACCAGTTCTGGCCTTTCTGGTGATTGGCCCAATACTGGATATCAAAAATATTCTCATGATGAAAAATTACTTGAAAGTACGATTTATCAGTCACTTCATTACGATTGTGACACTCGTTGTCTTAGTGTATTCTCTCTTGATTGGAGTCATCCTATGATTCGATTTTTAGTTTTAGCTGGCTATTTTGAACTGACCATTTATCTCCATCTGTCGGGCAAGTTAAACCAGTACATCAACATGCACTATTCCTATCTGGCCTATATCTCCATGGTGCTTTCCTTTATCTTGGCTATTGTTCAATTGTATATCTGGATGAAGCAAGTCAAAACCCACACTCATCTGAACAGCCGATTGGCGAAGGTGGCGAGTATTGCTCTTATGGCTATTCCTATTGTCGTCGGCTTAACTTTTCCAACTGTTAGCTTGGATTCTCAGACCGTTTCTGCCAAAGGATATCATTTCCCTTTATCAGAAGGCACGGATCAAGCCATTCAAACAAGTGAAGGGACGACAAGCCAATATTTGAAACCAGATACCAGTTCTTATTTTTCAAAATTAGCCTATGAAAAGGAAATGCGAACTGCGGCGGATAAATACTTATCCCAAGATAGTATTCAGATCACTAATGAAAACTATATGGAAGTCATGGAGGCTATCTACGACTATCCAGATGAGTTTGAGGGTAAGACAGTCCAGTTCACAGGCTTTGTCTATAACGACCCCAGTCATGCTGATAGTCAATTTCTGTTCCGCTTCGGCATTATCCACTGTATCGCAGATTCCGGTGTCTATGGATTGCTGACCAAGGGAAATACCCGTCAGTATGAGAACAACACCTGGATAACAGCCAAAGGAAAACTGGTCAATCACTACCATAAAGAACTCAAACAAAATCTCCCAACCTTGGAAATCGATAGCTTTACCAAAGTCGATAAACCAGAGAATCCCTATGTGTATCGAGTGTTTTAAATAAACAAGATAAAAACGAACAAGTTCTCTTCTGAATGACAGAAAAAGAGCCTGTTCGTTTTTTATTAAATAGTCTATAGTAAGATGTCATTTTTGATGTTTTATAACTTTCTTATGTTGTATAAAAATCTATTGACAAATCGCTATCAGACTCGTATTTTTTCCAAGCTAAGCTGAATCCATAATAATCTTCAAATTCAGGGTGCCAGTCATAATAAAGTGGAATACGACTATATTTTCTTGCAACAACTTCGTCTTCAAATTCTGGAGATTCCCCAGCAGTAATACCAAATTGAAGGCCATTTAGTTCCCAGCTATTGCCCCAAACGTTTTCATCTGAGAGAACATCGATCCATCTCGAGGCATCAATATCAAAATCTGCACATAATTCCAGTTCATAGAATCTTCTGCAGTTAATCTCTGAAGGTTTTATATAAAGGGCGCTATCAACTTGGTATTTTTTATCTTTGACTTGAATCTGTGTGATTTTCATTGGAATCGGAACTCCATTTAATTCTAACCAGAAATAGCCTAAGGGAGTTTTGATAACGTAATATGTTTGCTGAGGCGCTGGTTTAGAGTTTTTAGAGCAAGCATCAAAAATTCTTCCAAGCTAAATTAAATTTCTACAAACGTTTTTCGAAGTGATTGGGTCGAAATATGAATACCTACGAATGACACGTTTTAACTTTTGAACAGGAAAAGTAATATCCCTTGGTAGGGCATGATACTTCTGCACAACTAATGCAGTTTTTTCAGTATTTTCCTTCCCTACTGGGACAATAACAGCGTGCCCAATATGGATATTTGGGTCATCGCAGATATAAGTATAGCCATTTCCTCCCTCCTGAAACTCAACAACAACGATATTTAACTCTTGATCCGGATCAAAGAGAGGCTCGACCTTTTCAACTTCTTGGCGTTCATAAAAAGTAAAGCGATCTCCATCTCCGTCTTCGCCAAAAACCATGAAACTACCGCATTTAGGACACTTCCACATATAAAATGAAGCCTCTGAAATGTCTTCATAAGAAATTGAATCATTACCATCTTTTTTATTCATGATTTCTACTAACAACTCATCCGAGTAAACTGAATAAGCATTTGAATCGGGCGACCTATGGTCGTTCATCGCTTGCCCGCATTTACATGTCCATTTACCCATAAACAACCTCAGTCATGCCCTAATTCTTCAAGAAAAAATTGATTTAGAGCTTTCCAGTCTTTCTTCACCTCGGTAACACTTTGAACGTATGCATCCAGCTCTTTGATGTTTTTGATGATGTAGTGCTGGATTGGCATTATCGGATCAATTTCCATACCTTCAGGCCCATTTATCTTAATGTCTAGCAAGCTTGAAACATGCTCCTGCATTTGAGACGGAAGTAATTCTTTGACCAAATCATCAAACAAAATCGGTGGAACAGAATGGTATTTTTCAATCCAGCGACAAGCCAAAATAGGACGCAGCGCATAGAAATACTTTTTAGGTTTGACCTTATCTCCTGAAAGATACTTATTCATTTGAGTTCTTGCAGTGTTCAAGTAATGGTACGGCATTTTTTTCTCAGAAAAATACTGGGTTGCAAGAGGACATATTCGTTCAATAAAATCCGTCTGTTGATAAATAATTGGAGACTGTAACCATTCAAATAGTGTAGGATTAGACTTATAAAAAAGTTTTAAAGTCTTGTCTAAATCCCAGCCACTCACATCCCAAGTATCGTCAATTGGTAGTTCGATAACATCGCGCTGTTTATTCAAACGGAGATAAAAATCTTGCTTGTGTTTGTAGATAAATCGTACATCAAAGTCACTATCGGGAGACTCAAAGCCCCATGCACGACTACCAGACTCAATAGCCCACAAAACTGTGACATCGAAATCACGCTCAATTTCTGCTAATTTTTCGGGTACCAGAACATTCATTTCTTCTTGCGTTTGCATAATAAAGCCTCGTCTATAATTTGAACATAAACAGTTACTAAAATAGGAAACTAGGAGGACTGAAAGTGCTTTGTATCAAACTATCAAAACTACTACCAAAATAACTAATCCATCTAGTAGCTTTTTCAGACATTTTCTATACCTGAGACCTTTAAATGACAGAATCTCCATCATTCCAATTCCGAGCAATTTCTTCATCTTTATGGAGTTGGTCTACCAGTTCTTCAACAGAGTCAAATTTGACCATTTCACGGACACGGTCTAGCCAGTAGACAATGACTGTCTCACCGTAAATGTCATCTGAAAAATCAAAAATATTGACTTCAAAACGTGGCTCTTCTCCATCGAAAGTAACATTTTTCCCGACACTCGCCATTCCACGATATCTTTTACGCTGCACTTCGACATCGACTACGTAAACACCATCAGCTGGCATATAGGTTCGATCTCTTAAAACTAAGTTTGCTGTTGGGTAACCGATAGTCCGTCCACGAGCATTGCCATGAACAACCATTCCACGTGACGGTAGAGGAGTGCCAAGTAAATGACCAGCTTCTCTGACATCTCCATCAAGAATAGCTTGACGAATACGAGTAGAACTAATTTTCCCCTTTTCATCTTCAACAGGAGGAACAATGATGATTTCTCCATCAAAATAATCCTTCAAATCATCCGCAGTTTTCTTATCAGAACCAAAGGTGTAATCAAATCCTGCTACGATAATCGCTGGTTTTAATGCTCTAACATAGGTATCAAAGAACTCTTGACCCGTTAAACTAGCAAATTTACTACTAAAGTCAAGTAAGAAAAGAGCCTCTACTCCATGCCATTTCATCTTATGTTCTCGTTCTTCATGGCTGACAATATGAAGCATTAATTCTGGGTTGTAAGGTTGCAAAGCAAGCTTAGGGGACTCTGTAAAGGTCATCACGACAACTGGTATATAATCTTTCATAGAAGCCTTACTAGCTACTTCAAAAAGCTTCTGATGTCCCTTATGAATACCGTCAAAATAGCCTAATACAAGAACTGTCTTATCAGGTACTGCGATGTCTTTTGCGTTTTTTATAGGTACTGTTGTAATCATGAAACTATTATATCATAGAGAAAGCCTTTTCGCTAAAAGGAAAGCCCAAATGTCGTTTTTTGCCCCTGAACTGACCTTAAAAAATTATTCAAGATGTTAGTTTTAAAAAATAGCATCCCCTAAGAGATGCTATCGTTTGGTAACTAGTCTACTGTTTCTTCCAAATCTTTTAACTTCACCGAAACAATTTTTGAGACACCTGATTCTTGCATAGTCACTCCATAGATAGAATCAGCCGCTGCCATGGTTCCCTTACGGTGTGTCACAACGATAAACTGGCTGTCCTTGTCAAATCGATTGAGGTAATCCCCAAAACGCTTAACATTAGCTTCATCCAGCGCAGCCTCTACCTCATCCAAGATAACAAATGGAATAGTCTTGACACGGATAATGGAGAAGAGCAAAGCAAGAGCCGACAGGGCTTTTTCACCACCACTCATAAGGTTGAGAGACTGGATTTTCTTGCCTGGTGGTTGAACAGAAATCTCAACCCCAGCTGTCAGTAGGTCTCCCTCAGTTAAAATGAGATCCGCCTGACCTCCACCAAACATCTGCTTGAATGTCACTTTAAAGGACTCACGAATGGCTTCAAAGGTTGATTTAAATCGTTCCTTGACCTCATCATTCATCTCTGTGATAGTCTCAAGGAGCAGATTTTTCGCTGACAAAATATCATCTCGCTGACTATTTAGAAAGTCCAGACGGTTGTGAACTTCTTCATACTGGTCAATAGCTTCCAAGTTGACAGGACCCAGTGTGCGAATAGCCTTCTCTAAATCCTTAACTTCTTGCTCTGCCAGATTGAGATTTTCCAACTCATGAGACTTTTCTAAAGCTTCAGTATAGCTAATCTGGTACTGGTCTGTTAATTGACTTTGTAAATGGCGTAAGCGCTCGCTAACCTTTTCTTTCTTAGCTTCAGCACGTGTTTGCTTGCGAATCCACTCTTCATTCTGCTGGCGGGCCTGGTCCAAATGACTGGAAATGTCATCCAGCTGACCCTCAATATCATCCAACTCAAACTGCTTGCGAATCAAACCTTGTTGGAGGTTCATTTTCTGAGTTTTGGCCTCTTCCGCCTGTTGACCGAGCAATTCTGTATCAACCTTCTCCAGATTATCAACCTTTTCTTGAAGAAGGCGCTGGATTTCCTCTTGCTCGATATTCAGATTATCCAATTCCTTGCCTAAACGTTCAATATCCGCAACTTCATAACGTTTTTGTCCTTGCAGTTCTGTCTTAAGCAGGCGAGCTTGCGCTACCTCTTCCTGCAAGTTTTGATAGCGTTCTTGGATGGCATTTTTATTAGACTTAATCTCTTCAATCTCAGCTTCCAGATTTTGCTTGTCACTGGCGATAGTAGCAAGGCGATCTTGGCATTTTTCCTTATCTGCTTGCCAATCACCCTCAGTAAGACGATTTAATTCCTCTTCTTGAAGTTTCCAAAGAGTTTCCAGTTCCTCAACTTGCTGACTGGTCTGCTGATAAGCGAGGGACAAGCCTTGCTCCTGAATACGAGCCTGCTCTCCTTGAGATTTGATTTCTTCTAATCTTTCTGTCAATCTAGTCATCTCATCTTGCAAGATCTTCAAAGATGCTTCTTCTGAACGAAGACTTGCTTCTTCTTCAGCAATTTCTTTTTGCAATTGCTCCAGTTCTGGCTTGATGAAAATACTGTTATTTTGGCGATTGGCACCACCCGCATAGGAACCACCTGTACGCAACTCTGTCCCATCAAGGGTTACCATACGAACTTGATAACGAACCTGACGAGCAGCTGCACGCGCATGTTCTACTGTATCAAAGATAGCCGTCGTAGCTAGCAAGTTCTTGAAAATAGCTTCCAACCTATTATCGAAAGTAACCAGCTCATCTGCCATGCCCAGAAATCCTGGGCTTGCAGCGATAGCATCTTGATTCTGGCTAGAAATCGTACGCGCCTTGATCGTTGTCAATGGAAGGAAGGTTGCACGACCGGCTCTGTTTCGTTTAAGGAAATCAATCGCCTTGGTTGCCGACTCTTCATCTTCTACGATGATATGCTGGCTGCTGGCTCCAAGCGCAATCTCTAGAGCAGTTTGATAATGCACATCAAAAGTCAGGTGCTCACTGACTGCACCAATAATTCCGCCAAGATGGTCTTTTTCTTGGAGAACACTCTTGACACCTGCATAAAAGTTACTGTGATTTCTAAGGATATTTTCCAAACTTTGAGCTTTGGCCTGCTTGTTTTTAAGACTGTCCAGACGGTCAAAGAGTTGACTTTGTTGAGCTTGATAGGAAGTTTTCTGTTCCTCTTGCTCCTTGGCACAGACTTGATAGTCAGCCAATAATTTCTGAACATGCTCCTTGGCAGTTTCAAGCTCATTCCTTTGCTGACTTGCCTTTTCTTTAGCTGTAGCCAGCTGTTCTTTCAGCTTTTCTAGTTGATCTGCTTGTTTTTGAGAAAGCTGACGGCTATTTTCCAACTCATTCTCGATGCGGGTCAGTTGGTTTGAGACATCGGCTTCTTCCTGTAAAAGCGCCACAAAGCGTTCACGCAAAAGCTCAATCATCTGATCAGGATCATCTGAAAAAGCTAGCAATTCAGCTTCTAAACGATTGAGTTTTTGATTATTTTGGACTAGATTTTCCTCTAAAAGTGCTAAAGAGCTTTCTTTATCAGATTTTTCTTTGCTGAGTGAGCTTCTCTTATCCTCCAAAGCAGCCAAACGGGCTTGTGCTTCCTGTTGATTGATGGCTACTTGCTCAGATTCCAGTTTCGATAGGGCTAATTTTCTCTCTAAATCACTAATCAGACTAGTCAAATCCATCAAACTACCCTGGTCTTTAGCCATTTCAGCCTGCAAATCTTGGCGTTGCTTTTTTAGAGTTTGATTTTCTTCTTCTAATTTTTCACGCTTTTGGTAATAGCTTGTCAAGAGTTCCTGAACTTGTGCCAACTCTTCTTCTGTCGACTCTAGTTCAGCCTTATTTTCCTTGATTTGAGCAACCAGCACGTCTAAATAAATAGCCTTGCGTTGACCTTCCAAGTCTAAAAACTTACGGGCATTCTCAACTTGCTTCTCAAGAGGCTTGATTTGATTGTCCAACTCATAGATAATATCCTCTAAGCGGTCTAGATTAGCCTGAGTTTGCTGCAGTTTACTCTCAGTTTCTTTTCGACGAGTCTTGTATTTCAAAACTCCAGCAGCTTCTTCAAAAATAGCTCGGCGTTCTTCAGGCTTGGAGTTGAAAATCTCCTCAACCTTCCCTTGGGAAATAATAGAGAAGGAATCTCGTCCCAAACCTGTATCCAAGAAAAGATCATGAATATCACGCAGACGGACTTTCTTTCCGTCAATCTTGTATTCGCTATCTCCACTACGATAGATATGACGTTCCACCCTGATTTCTTGACCTGCATCCTTGATAAATCCGTCATGATTATCCAAAGTCACAACTACAGAAGCATAATTGAGCGGTTTGCGACTTTCTGTTCCAGCAAAGATAACATCCGGCATCTTGCCACCACGGAGACTCTTGACACTAGACTCCCCCAAAGCCCAACGCAGACTTTCTGTAATATTGGACTTTCCAGATCCATTGGGTCCAACGACTGCCGTCACACCTTGGTCAAAGACGACCTTAGTCTTATCAGCAAAAGACTTGAATCCCTGAATTTCGATTTCCTTTAAATACATGAATCCAGACCTTTCTCAACGGCATTTTTGGCAGCTTCTTGCTCTGCTAATTTCTTAGAACGACCTTGACCTTGACCAATGCTCTTACCTTCAACAAGAACTTCTACATCAAAAACCTTATCGTGGGCAGGCCCTGTTTCAGAAATCACCTGATAACGAATAGCCACATCGCCATTGACCTGAAGTAACTCTTGGAGATGGGTTTTGTAGTCTGTAATCATCTCAAATTCACCTGCTTCAACCTTAGGAATCATGACTTGATAGATAAATTCCTTGACCTTGGCCACATCCTTGTCCAAAAGGAGAGCACCAAGAAAGGCTTCGAAGGCATCACCAAGAATGGTGTCACGATTGCGTCCACCAGACTTCTCTTCCCCCTTACCCAGCTTGATAAACTGATCAAACTGGCAATCACGTGCAAAACCAGCCAAACTCTCCTCGCGGACAATCATGGCACGGAGTTTGGACAAGTCACCCTCAGGCTTTTTAGGATATTTTTTATACAGATATTCTGAAATCAATAACTGTAGAACAGCGTCTCCTAAAAATTCCAAGCGTTCATTGTGTGAAATTTTTAAGAGGCGGTGCTCATTGGCATAACTCGTATGAGTAAAGGCAGTCTCCAGTAAGTTTTTGTCTACAAATTCGATTGCAAAATGGTTTTTAAGTACAGTTTGTAATTCTTTCATACCAACCTCTTTCTAACTGATAACGGTCCTTTTTATTATATCAAAAAAAGCCTCCTGAGTCACTCTAAAATGGGACTGTAAAGCATTTGGGCATTCTTTAAAAGAGATTTTCAGTTTTATACTCAATGAAAATCAAAAAGCAAACTAGGAAGCTAGCCGCAGGCTGTACTTGAGTACGGTAAGGCGATGCTGACGTGGTTTGAATTTGATTTTCGAAGAGTATTAGGGGCAAATTTGAGGCAGGATAAATAAAAAGCCCTATTAAAGGCTTTTTAGGATGTTTACATCCACCCTGAGGGAATCGAACCCCCATCTCAAGAACCGGAATCTTACGTGATATCCATTACACTAAGGGTGGAAACTTGTTTTATTATAACAGAAATTTGCTCTAATAACAAGTTTTTTTCTAGATAGATAGCTCGTCTTAGTGGGAAGCATCCCCATTCCAGATTGAGTTTTTCACGATCACATAATCAACGTGTTTAAGGTCAGCAACCTGACGTCCACCTGCATAAGAAATAGCACTTTGAAGGTCTTGTTCCATCTCAGTTAAAGTGTCTTGTAGATGGCCTTTTGCAGGAAGTAAGATGCGTTTTCCTTCCACGTTCTTATAAGCTCCTTTTTGGTATTGGGAAGCTGAACCATAGTATTCTTTGAATTGTTCACCATCAACTTCAATTGTTTTCCCTGGACTTTCGATGTGTCCTGCAAAGAGGGAACCAATCATGACCATGCTAGCACCGAAGCGGATAGACTTGGCAATATCGCCATGAGTACGAATTCCTCCATCAGTAATAATCGGTTTACGTGCAGCCTTGGCACACCAACGTAGAGCAGCCAACTGCCAGCCCCCTGTACCAAAACCAGTCTTGACCTTGGTGATACAAACCTTACCCGGACCGATTCCGACCTTAGTAGCATCCGCACCAGCATTTTCCAATTCACGCACAGCTTCTGGTGTTCCCACATTTCCAGCAATGACAAAGGTATCTGGCAATTCTTTCTTGATGTGTTGAATCATTGAAATCACGCTATCCGCATGACCATGGGCAATATCAATCGTGATGTACTCAGGAGCATCAGCCTTGAGCTGGCTAACAAAATCATACTCATAATCCTTAACACCAACAGAGATAGAAGCAATAAGCCCTTGCTCATGCATGCGCTTAATAAAAGGAATACGTCCTGTCTCATCAAAACGATGCATAATGTAGAAATAACCACCTTTAGCCAGTTGCTCTGCTACATTTTCATCTAAAATAGTCTGCATATTAGCTGGCACAACAGGTAGTTTAAAGGTGTGATTTCCTAAAGTGACACTTGTATCCGCTTCTGCACGGCTTTTAATGACACATTTATTTGGAATCAATTGAATATCTTCGTAATCAAAAATTGGAAATTCATTTAACATATCGATGTCTCGTTTCTTTTGTAATGACCTACCTATGCTCTCGCATCACCACGCCTTTTCCGACGTTTCCTTAATTCATTATAAACTAAAGTACAGTTTTTGTCAAATTATTTTATAAACCGAAATATAATGTTCGGATTTTATTGTATAAATAACAAAATAAAGTTCCTAAGGAATCGTTAGGTCTCATTGAATAAAATCTAAAGCAGATTCAAGATTTTTTTCAAACCTCCCTTAAAACAATGCTCAAGAATAAAGAAAAAATCTTTTAACGATCTTCATTTAGCGTAGTCTAATACAAATTAAAAAAATTTAACAATATCATTAAGTATCTCAAAAGCTTTAAATTTAGTTTGAAAAACTTTGATAACTATGAGAAAAGTATTTTCAATGCTCTCAACATAAAAAAGAAAGGACTAAATTTGGTCCTTTCTAGATGTTAGTTTTTCTTCAATCCACTGTAATCGACAACGGGACTGGTTATCTTCAGTCTGAAGAAAACAACTATTCTATCCTTTTTACTTGCGTTTCTTCTTCGCTTTTTTCATTTTGTTAGCCATGCGTTTCATAGACTGTTTCATGGCAAATTCACCGATTTTACCTTTGAGTCCACCACCAAACATCTGACTCATATCTGGCATTCCTGCTCCTCCGAGAGCTGACAGGTCAGGCATACCGCCTTGTCCCATCATTCCTTCAAGGGCAGACATATCCATTCCTCCCATATTTGGCATATTCTTAGGAAGGTTGTTTGGATTGATTCCCATCTGCTTCATCATCTTGTTCATATCCCCAGACATGACACCCTGCATGAGCTGTTTGGCCTGATTAAAGTCTTTGATGAATTTATTGACTTCAACAAAGGTATTTCCAGAACCTGCAGCAATACGACGGCGACGGCTTGGATTTAACAAATCTGGATTTTCACGCTCTTCAGGCGTCATAGAAGACACAATGGCACGTTTGCGCGCAATCTGGCGCTCATCCACCTTCATGTTTTGAAGGGCTGGATTATTGGCCATACCTGGAATCATCTTGAGCAAGTCTTCCATTGGCCCCATGTTTTGCACCTGATCCAATTGATCGATGAAATCATTGAAATCAAAGGTGTTCTCACGCATCTTCTCAGCCATTTCAAGGGCTTTTTGCTCATCGTATTCCTGAGAAGCTTTCTCAATCAGAGTGAGCATATCCCCCATGCCAAGGATACGGCTAGACATACGGTCTGGGTGGAAGGTTTCGATGTCCGTAATCTTTTCACCTGTACCAGTGAACTTGATTGGTTTTCCAGTAATGTGACGAACAGACAGAGCCGCACCACCACGAGTATCGCCGTCAATCTTAGTAAGGATAACCCCAGTCACTTCCAACTGAGCATTAAACTCACGCGCAACATTGGCCGCTTCTTGACCAATCATGGCATCAACGACGAGCAAAATTTCATTTGGTTGAGCTAGTGCTTTCACGTCACGAAGCTCATTCATCAGAATCTCATCAATCTGCAAACGACCTGCCGTATCAATCAAGACATAGTCATTATGATTAGCTTGGGCTTGTTCCAAACCTTGACGTACAATCTCAACAGCCGAAACTTCTGTCCCAAGTGCGAAGACAGGAACATCAATCTGTTGTCCCAAAGTCTTAAGCTGATCAATGGCAGCTGGACGATAGATATCCGCCGCAATCATCAAAGGACGAGCATTTTCTTCTTTCTTGAGTTTATTAGCCAACTTACCTGCAAAGGTTGTTTTACCAGCCCCCTGCAAACCGACCATCATGATGATTGTAGGAATCTTAGGTGACTTGATAATCTCAGCCGTATCAGAACCCAAAACAGCCGTCAATTCCTCATCAACGATTTTAATAATTTGTTGCGCATGATTAAGGGTATCAATGACCTCATGCCCGACTGCACGCTCACGAACTTTCTTGATAAAGTCCTTTACAACAGGCAAGGCAACGTCGGCCTCAAGCAAGGCCAAGCGAATTTCTTTGGTTGCCTCTTGGACATCAGATTCAGAGATTTTTCCTTTTTTACGTAGATTTTTAAAGACGTTCTGCAAACGTTCTGTTAAACTTTCAAATGCCATTTTTCTTCCTCTTATTCTCTATTATCAATGCTTGTTAAAACTTCTATCTGCTCCTGCAGAAAGTTATCCTTGGGATAGCGCTCCAAAATCTGGTCAAAAATCTGACTGCGGACAATGTAGTCCGAGTACATGTGCAATTTCATCTCATAATCTTCCAGAATCTTTTCTGTCCGCTTGATATTATCATAAACAGCCTGACGACTGACACCAAACTCCTCGGCAATCTCAGCAAGACTATAATCATCAGCGTAGTAGAGCTCTATGTAGTTCATTTGCTTGTCTGTCAAAAGCGCCGCATAAAATTCAAAGAGCGCATTCATACGATTGGTTTTTTCAATTTCCATAACTTTTATTATACCAAAAAATCTATTATATCGCTATAGCAGAAAGGCTCCTAACACAGTTCGAGTACAAAAAAAGAATCTTGCAAAGCAAGATTCTTTTAGTGTCTGACTTAAATAATTGTTCTTCTGGGAACTAAATCGAATTAAGCTTCGATTTCTGTAACCATACCTGAACCAACAGTACGTCCACCCTCACGGATAGAGAATGTAGTACCTTGTTCTACGGCGATTGGGTGGATCAACTCAACGTCGATTGTCACGTTATCACCAGGCATTACCATTTCAGTACCTGCTGGAAGTTCGATTGAACCTGTAACGTCAGTAGTACGGAAGTAGAATTGTGGACGGTAGTTGTTGAAGAATGGAGTGTGACGTCCACCTTCTTCTTTAGTAAGGATGTAAACCTCACCTTTGAATTTAGTGTGTGGGTTGATTGAACCTGGTTTAGCGATAACTTGTCCACGTTCGATTTCATCACGTTGAACACCACGAAGAAGGACACCTACGTTATCTCCGGCAAGACCTTCGTCAAGTTGTTTACGGAACATTTCAACACCAGTAACAACTGCTTTTTGAGTTTCTTCTTTGATACCAACGATTTCGATTTCGTCGTTGACTTTAACGATACCACGGTCGATACGTCCTGAAGCAACTGTACCACGTCCAGTGATTGAGAATACGTCTTCGACTGGAAGAAGCAATGGTTTGTCAGTGTCACGTTCTGGTTCTGGGATGTACTCATCAACTGTGTTCATCAATTCCATAACGATGTCTTCGTATTTAGTGTCACCTTCAAGGGCTTTGAGAGCTGAACCTTGGATAACTGGAAGATCGTCACCTGGGAAGTCGTATTCTGACAATAGGTCACGGATTTCCATTTCAACCAATTCAAGCAATTCTTCGTCGTCAACCAAGTCAACTTTGTTCATGAAGACGATAAGGTGTTTAACACCAACCTGACGTGAAAGAAGGATGTGCTCACGAGTTTGTGGCATTGGTCCGTCAGTTGAAGCTACTACAAGGATAGCTCCGTCCATTTGAGCGGCACCAGTGATCATGTTTTTAACGTAGTCCGCGTGTCCTGGAGCGTCGATGTGAGCGTAGTGACGTTTTTCAGTTTCGTACTCAACGTGCGCAGTGTTGATTGTGATACCGCGTTCGCGTTCTTCTGGAGCAGCATCGATAGACGCATAGTCTTTAGGTTGGTTAACTGATGAAGGCAAGCGACGTGCCAAAACAGTTGTGATAGCTGCAGTTAGGGTAGTTTTACCGTGGTCAACGTGTCCGATAGTACCAATGTTAACGTGTGGTTTACTACGATCGTATTTTTCTTTTGCCATTTGAGTAAAAGCCTCCAATAAAATATATTTTATAGATAGACAGTAGGCAATACAGTCTAACTTTCCTTACTATTTTATCAAATTTCAGCTAAATTGCAAGTGTTTTACAAAGTTTTTGTGAATTATTCTTAATCTGCTAATCTAAACGACACTTCTACTCCTATCACTTAGCTAAACAAAAAGAAAAATCAGGAATTCCTGACTTTTACTTAGCTAATTCTCTTTCTCGTTCTTTCATTATTTTATGATTTTCATACAAACGTGATAAGAACTTAGAAATTTCTTTTAAGATAGAATAAGTTGGTACAGCGACAATCATACCAATGACACCATATATATTACTTGATAACAAAAGTAATACTAAAATCGTAATTGGATGAACCTTCATTACCCCACCAACGATTCGAGGGTAGAGGATATTTCCATCCACTTGTTGAATGATTAGCATGTAAACAACTGCAACCAGCATTCTATGGGGATCAGTAAAGACATTGGCGATAATCATCGGAATCAAACCAATACTTGGGCCTACATAAGGAATGAGATTGGCTAACCCTGAAAAGATGGCGAAGACCAAAGCGTATTTTAAACCAATCACGCTATATCCGATAAAGGCCAAACAACCAATAATAATCGCATCAATTGCGACTCCACTAATATAGCGAGCAATTGTTGCATTCAAATTCTTTAAAAGACCTGCAATATGCAACTTATCTCTCTTTAAAACAGTACGTTCAAGCATCGGCAAAAATTTGTTACCATCTAACAAAAAATAAACCAAAAACACAGGGGTCATGATAATAATCAAAACAGTACTAAAGAGAGCAGATAGAACACTTCCAACACTATTCGTAACGCTATTTAGGATATTTTGTAAAATATCTACATAGGATAGGTTTAACTGTTGAATAGTCGCTTGAATATCCAAATTTTGAAAGGCTGGATAAGTAGAGAAATCCACAATCAAATCTTGTAAACGACTGTAGATAGTCTGGCTAGTTGCAATCAAGCTGGTCAACTGATTAACCAAAATCGGTAAGAGATAGACTACCCCAATGACTAGCCCCCAAACCAAGGCACACAAAGTTAGTAGAATACCAATGATACGATTAATTTTGAAATACTTTTGTAAAAAACTAACAAAGGGATTTGTTAAATAATATAAAAAACTACCTAGAATAAAGGGAATCATTATAGTGTTTGCAACACTTACAAAAGGCGTTATAATCCCACCCATCTGTCTCCATAAATAAAAGATGATGGTTAATAATAAAATCTCACTGGTCCAAAAAAATAATTTATTCTTACGAAACATGGGGTACCTCCATTCATCTATTTTACCACACTTTCAAAAAAGCTTCTTTCTTCTATCATGAAACTGGGAATATTTTTTTCTTTATGTTAGAATAAACTTACTATGAAAAAAATAATTTTAACTCTACTAAGCTTATCCGTAATTGGATCGGCTTCTACTGTTGCCGCTCAAGATTTTAATATTGCCGCAAAACATGCCATTGCTGTTGAAGCAAATACTGGGAAAATACTTTATGAAAAAGATGCAACTCAGCCAGTCGAAATCGCTTCAATCACAAAATTAATTACTGTTTATCTTGTCTATGAAGCCTTGGAAAACGGCAGTATTACACTATCAACTCCGGTAGATATTTCTGATTATCCTTACAGATTAACGACAAATTCCGAAGCAAGTAATGTTCCTATGGAAGCTCGTAATTATACCGTCGAACAACTACTTGAAGCAACCCTAGTATCTAGTGCTAACAGTGCAGCTATTGCCCTAGCTGAGAAAATTGCTGGCTCAGAAAAAGATTTCGTCGATATGATGCGGGCAAAGCTCTTGGAATGGGGAATTCAGGATGCCACTGTTGTCAATACGACGGGTCTTAACAATGAGACTCTAGGTGATAACATTTACCCAGGCTCTAAAAAAGATGAGGAAAATAAGCTCAGTGCTTATGATGTTGCTATCGTTGCTCGCAATCTCATCAAAAAGTACCCACAAGTCTTGGAAATCACCAAAAAACCCTCTTCTACTTTTGCTGGAATGACAATCACTTCGACTAACTACATGTTAGAAGGCATGCCTGCTCATCGCGGTGGTTTTGACGGACTCAAGACAGGAACAACAGACAAAGCCGGTGAATCTTTTGTGGGTACTACTGTCGAAAAAGGGATGAGGGTTATCACAGTTGTTTTGAATGCAGACCATCAAGACAATAATCCTTACGCTCGTTTTACAGCTACATCTTCACTAATGGATTATATTTCTTCTACATTCACACTTCGCAAAATCGTTCAAAAAGGGGATGCTTACCAAGATAGCAAAACTCCTGTACAAGATGGAAAAGAAGATACGGTCACTGCCGTTGCCAAAGATGATATCTCTTTAATTGAACGTGTTGGAAGTCAATCTTCCCAATCTGTTCAATTCACACCTAATTCTAAAGCAATCCCAGCACCACTTGAAGCCGGAACAGTGGTTGGACATTTGACTTATGAAGACAAGGACTTGATTGGTCAAGGTTACATTACCACAGAACGTCCTAGTTTCGAAATGGTATCTGAAAAGAAAATAGAAAAAGCCTTCTTTTTGAAAGTTTGGTGGAATCAAATTATTAGATTTATAAACGATAAACTGTAATGTAGTAAACTGATCAAAGATAAAAAATAAATATGATGTTTAAAGAAAAAGAAAGGGAATCTGTATAATACAGAACTCCCTTCTTTTTTAATCTCAATTTATCGACATCAAAAATCCCCTAAATATTAGATTAACACTATCTAAAATCTAGGGGATTGATTATATAAATACTATTTTAAAATCTTGATTCTAGTTCATTTCTTTAAAGGCTGCTTCTGCATCTTCATTACTTATGACACCAAATTGAATCTTTCCAATCTTTCCTTGACTGTCAATTAGGTATTCTGTAGGAATGCTTCGAATTTGATAAGCTTGGAAAGTTGTTGCTTTAGTATCATAAAGTACTGGGATATCCTTATAACCTTGATCTTGGAACCATTGTGGGAATTGCTCAACAGTTTTTTCACCTTGAATGCCCGGTGCAATAACAGTAAGAATTTCAAAGTCACGATCTCCTTTTTCAGCTAATTTCATTAACTCAGGCATACTTTTTTTACATGGACCGCACCATGAAGCCCAAAACTTCAAGTAGACTTTTTTACCCTTAAAATCAGATAACTTAACTTCTTTGCCATCCATTGATTGCAAGGTAAAGTCTGGAGCCTCTTTTCCAACAGCAATTTGTTGTACAGTCGTTTGTTGCTGTTGTTTGGGAGATTGTTCTGGTTCTTTAGTCTGTTTAGTCTCTTTCTCACCACAGGCCATCAATACAAGTACTGACAAGAGGCTTAAGCCAGCAAACATTACTTTTTTCATTTGTTCTCCTTTATTCAAAAATTCCAGCTAGAACATTTACTTGTCCTAATAGTAACAAAATTCCCATTAAAATAATAAGGAAACCACCAATTTTCTTTAGTAGCATCATATGACGTTTGATTTTACTAAAATAAGGCATCACTACACCAGAAGCTAGAGCCAAAACCAAGAAAGGAATAGCCATCCCCATAGTGTAAACAAGAGTATAGATAGCTCCTTGCCAGGCACCATTGCCTCCAGAAGCCGCAAGTGCTAAAACAGAACTTAAAACTGGACCAATACAAGGCGTCCAACCAAAGCTGAAGGTAATACCAAGTAAAAAAGCTGACCAATAACGATTAGAATCTGATTTTTTAAAGGTAAAGCTTTTTTGAACCTCTAATTTCTTAAAATGAAAAATTTCCATCTGGTGTAAACCTAAAATGATAATAATCGTCCCCATGGTATAACGAAACCAATTCGCATAGAGAATATTACCAAGGTAACCAGCACCAAATCCTAAGATAAAGAAAATGAGAGAGATACCTGCAATAAAGCAAAGTGTTCGAATCAAACCTGACCAAGCGACTTTTCTTCCAAAAAGAGAGAAGCTTTTTGCACTTTCCTGATCATCCAATAAAATTCCAGCATAAACTGGTAACAGAGGAAAAATACAGGGGGAAAAAAAGGACAAGACGCCTGCTAAAAAAACGGAGATTGAAAATAATATCGTTTCCAATAAAGAACCAACTTTCTTAATAATTCATATCCTATTGTACTATAAATGTTAAAATTTGTATCAAGTTTGCTACGGTTAGCTGGTTTTACTATGATGTTAGATAAAAGAAAAAGATTGAAGAAAGTTGTCTAAGTCGACTTCTTCTCCAATCTGGTTTTGATTATTTTAATAAGTTCCTTCTTCACCTTGGCTGGTCAAGATAACAGGACCGTCTTTCGTAATCACGAATTGGTGTTCATATTGACAAGATAGTCCACCGTCAATGGTCTTATGCGCCCAACCAGTTTTCATATCTGTATCAATTTCCCAGTCACCTGTATTGATCATCGGTTCAATAGTCAAGACCATTCCTTCACGAAGACGGAGTCCACGACCTGCAATACCATAGTTGGGAACCATTGGCTCTTCGTGCATGGTTGGGCCAACACCATGACCAACCAAATCACGCACTACACCGTAACCACGACTTTCAGCGTATTCTTGAATAGCCGCACCGATATCACCGATACGATTTCCAACAACAGCTTGCTCAATCCCCTTATACATGGCTTCTTTAGTTACATCCATCAAGTTTTTCACTTCTTCGGACGGTGTACCGACAGCATAAGCCCAACATGAGTCTGCAAGACCACCAGAATAGCTCTGAGTGTATTTTTTCATTTGTTCAACATTGTTGAAATTTAATTTTGAGACATTCAGGTCAGATTTAGCAATAGGACCTCCCAAAACCATATCAACTTTGAGCAAATCACCATCTTTCAAGATATAGTGACGAGGGAAAGCATGAGCCACTTCATCATTAAGAGAGCAACAGGTAGCATAAGGATAGTCCATCATGGCACCGTCAACTCCAATCTGAAGCGGAAGGAAATTTTCTTCCTTACAACGACGACGAACATACTCTTCTACTTCCCACATATCTACGCCAGGCTTAATCAAATCACGTAAGCCGATATGAATACTTGCTAGAAAATCACCAGCCTTGTCCATAGCTTCGATTTCACGAGCTGATTTTAATGTTATCATTTTTTCTCCTAGTTTCTAATTAATTTTAACGGTTACATTTGCCTTTGAAACAATCTGATGACCATGATAAATATCGTAGTCAATAATAGCTGACCGTCTCGTATGATGGATAATGCGTGCTTGAATGCGCAATATATCATCTATCTGAACAGCCTGCAAAAAGTAGATTAGCATCTGCTCAATAATGAGATTTCGACCACTATTAACAACTAAATCTTGTGTCATATGAGTCAGTATCTCCGCCAATACACCATTAGCCAAAACACCATTTTTCTCTAGCATAAAGGGTTCCACTGTAATGACTACTTCATCATGGTGGTAAGAAAGTTTTTGACCAATTTGCTCAGAAAAAGTAGGTAGAGCAGAAACTTGGGAACGACTCATCTTCTCCATGACATCTCGTCGTGTCACAACTCCAAGCAAGGTTTGATTATTTCGAACAACCGGTACCATTTCAAAGTCTTCAGCAATCATACGTTGACTCACATTAGCAATATTTGTCGATAATCCAACTAAAAATAGACTACGAGACATGACCTTATCAATTGTAGTACTTGGTGACTTATCACCCGCATCTCTCATAGTAACAATCCCAACAACGACCTGATGTTGATTGATAACAGGAAAACGGCTGCTACGATTCTTACGTACCAAGTCCAAATAATCTTTAACTGTATCTGTCTCTCTCAGAAAACCATACTCATGACTCGGGCGATAAAGTTTCTCAACTGTCAGAATATCAGTCTTGATTTGGACATTTGACAAGGCTTTATTGATCATGGTCGCGACAGTGAAAGTATCATGCTTGCTTCTCAGAACAGGAATCCCTTTTTGATTAGCCAGTTTTAGCACATCATCATGGACCTGAAATCCACCTGTAACTAGAACTGCATTTTCATTTTCCAAGGCTAACAACTGAATACGGGTTCTGTCTCCGACAATCAAGAGTCCCCCATCATGAAGATAAGATAAGATATTTTGCTCAGTCATGGCACCGATTGAAAACTTACTAAATTCTCTCTCTAAACCTTCTTGCCCAGCCAGAATCTCAGAAGAAGTCACTTCTGCAATTTCTGCAAATGTTAATCTTTCGATAGCAACTTTCTGAGATTTAACACGGATAGTACCACTTCTTGGACGAGTCTCTACAATTCCACGATTTTCAGCTTCTTTAATGGCCCGATAAGCCGTTCCATCACTGACTCCCAGATGATTCGAAATACTACGAACACTGACCCTTTTACCAACGGGTAATTCTTCCAAATAGCTTAGAATTTCTTGGTGTTTACTCATTAATTTCTCCCTTTACAAAGCGAAACTCAAGATAATCACGCATTTTCTTTGTATAGCGATCACTTCCTTTAAACTGACGAATCAATCGAAATCCAGACTTGAGAGCAACCCGTTGGCTAGCTTCATTTTCAAGATGAGTAATGATAGATAATTGCTTTAAACCAAATTCCTCAAAAGAAAGTTGGCAAAGTTTTCTTACAACTTCTGTCATAAAACCTTGACACCATATATCTTTTCTCAAAAAATAACCAAGTTCTGCTTCTTTTTTAATTTCATCTAGCTTCTCAAACTTAATTGAACCAATCATTTTTTCAGTTTTCTTATCACAAATAGCCCATACACCTAAAGGAGCCTTCATAAAATAATTGGCCAGTGCATATTGACTATCTTCCAGACTAGCTTGACTTGGAAAAATGAATTGTAAATTTTCTGGATTTGAAGCTATATCATGGAAGTCCTTACTATCACTAAAAAAGAAAGGACGCAAATACAAGCGATCCGTTTCAAAAAAAGAAAACATTGCTAATTTGGTCCAAATATTCATAAACACCTCTACGGTTTATTCTTCAACTAATGAAATATCTGCCCCTAGATTACGTAGTTTTTCAATAATATCCGAATAACCACGTAAGATGAACTCAATATTTGTTATTTCAGTTTTACCTTCAGCCATCAGTCCAGCAATGACAAGTGCGGCCCCAGCTCTAAGATCAGTAGCTTTAACACTTGCCCCACGCAAACCACGTCCACCAGTATATAAAATATGGTCGTTTGTAGTCGTAATATCTGCGTTCATCTTTGCTAGTTCAAAAACATGGTTTACACGTTTCTCATAAATTGTATCAATAATGGTTCCACGCCCCTCTGCTGTTAACAAGAGAGGAGTAATTGGTTGTTGTAAGTCAGTAGCAAAACCAGGATAAGGTGCTGTCTTAATATTGATTGCTTTCAAATTAGACTGTTCTTCGACAAAAATACTGTCCTCCGATACAGTCATTCGAACTCCCATTTCTTCCAACTTAGCGATGAATCCTTCTAAGTGTTCGTATAATACATTGTTGATACGAATTCCCTTACCGACTGCAGCAGCTAAGGAAATATATGTTCCTGCTTCAATACGGTCTGGAATCACCTGATGACGCGTTCCATGTAATCTGTCAACACCATCAATAATGATAATATTGGTTCCAGCACCACGGATATGAGCACCCATATTATTTAAGAGAGTTGCAACATCAATAATCTCAGGTTCTCGGGCTGCATTTTCAATAATAGTACGGCCATTTGCTTTAACCGCAGCAATCATTGTATTAATCGTCGCACCGACACTAACCGTATCCATGTAAATACTTGCGCCGTGAAGTCCTGTTTCTTTAGCAGATAACTTCATGTTATCTCCCTCGTAGCTAACAGTTGCTCCCATAGCTTCAAAAGCCTTAAGGTGTAAGTCAATAGGGCGAGGTCCCAAATCACATCCACCAGGTAAACCAACAGTAGCTTCCCCAAAGCGACCTAAAAGACTTCCATAAAAATAATAAGATGCACGAAGACTATTGATTTTCCCATAAGGCATTGGAATATTCTGAACACCTCTTGGATCAATCTCTAACACATCATCATATCTCTTAACAGTAGCACCCATTAATTCCATAATTTCGACAAGACTAGCAACATCGGAAATATCTGGAACACAATCCAAAGTCACAACATCATCTGCCAAGATAATAGCTGGAATCAAAGCTACAACACTATTTTTTGCACCACTAATGGTAATCTCACCTTGCAAGGGCAATCCACCATTGATAACAATTTTTCTCATTTTAAATTTTTAATACTCTTTCAAAATTTCTAAAAAGGTCCTACATTAAAGTATATCATAAATTCACCCTTTTTTCCATCATTTTCAATTATATTAGCTGAATCGGATTTATTAGCAAATGAGCTGTCTTGAAATGTTTTGCCCCTTTTTTGCCCCTAATACAAAAAAAGACCTATCATATCAAGCTTTATAGCTTGATATGATAGGCTTTTTAATGTTAGATTAACGTACTGTACGGATACGCATTGTGTTTGTACGAACAGCTTCTCCAACTGGTACACCAGCTACGATAACGATATCGTCACCTGATTGTACAAGACCTGCTTCAACTGCTTTACGTTCAGCGATTTCGAACATATCATCAGTTGAAGATGGAGCATCTGTCAACATTGGGATAACACCCCAGTTCAACATCAATCCACGTTCTGTCAATTCGTCGAATGTCAATGCCAAGATATCAGCATTTGGACGGTATTTAGAGATCAAACGTGCAGTGTGTCCAGTCTTAGTAAGTGTTACAACCAATTTAATGTCCATTGAGTTAGTAGCATCTTTAACAGCTGAAGCCATTACTTCTGTCTTAGAGTTACGTTCGAATGAATCTGAGTTCAAACGACCGTATTCGTTAAGAAGAGTTTGAGCGTTCTTGTCAATTGTAGCCATTGTAGTTACTGACTCAAGTGGATATTTACCATTTGCAGACTCACCTGAAAGCATTGTAGCGTCAGTTCCATCGATAACAGCGTTGAAAACGTCTGATACTTCTGAACGAGTTGCACGTGGTTTTTCAGTCATTGTTTCAAGCATGTTTGTTGCAGTGATAACAACTTTACCTGCAGCATTGACTTTCTTGATGATCATTTTTTGGTAAACTGGAACCATTTCGAATGGTACTTCGATACCCATGTCACCACGAGCGATCATGATACCGTCAGCAACTTCAATGATTTCATCCAAGTTGTCGATACCTTGTTGGTTTTCGATTTTAGCGAACAATTGAACGTGTCCGTTTCCAGTTTCTTTACAGATTGCACGAACTTCTTCAACGTCTTTTGCAGTACGTACAAATGAAATCGCAATAAAGTTGATACCTTGTTCAAGACCAAAGCGGATGTCATCATTATCACGTTCAGCAAGAGCTGGGAAAGGAATTTTAGTGTTAGGGATATTAACACCTTTTTGTTTAGCGATTACACCGTCATTTTCAACTTCAACTTCAAATTCACGACTCGCATCATCTTTAGCCACTACACGAAGACCAAGTTTACCATCGTCAATTAATACTTGACGTCCAACTTCAACATCATCATAGATATCAAGAGCACCAGCAACGTTCAATGCGATTACATCACGAGTTGATTTGATTCCTTGCTTAGTAGCAACACGAATTTTTTCACCAGTTGTGTAAGAGTACTCTTTTGCATCTCCTTCAAACAATTCAGTACGGATTTCTGGTCCTTTTGTATCAAGAAGGAAACCAACTTTTTTACCTGCAAGTTTTTCAGCAAGTTTAACAGTTGCCATACGGTCACCTTGTTCTTGGTGGTCACCGTGTGAGAAGTTGAAACGGAATGTGTTAGCACCAGCTTCAATCAATTTAGCAATGTTTTTAGCTGAAGCTTCAACATCAAGTTTTTCGCCCCAGTATCCGTCATCACCGAATTTTTTACCACCACGGATTTCTACCGCAGGTCCCAAAGTTGCAACGATTTTTACACGTTTGTTCATGATTTTTGTGACTCCTTTATATATATGACCTTTTTGGTCTTATTAACTAAATTATAAATTATGACAAGCTCTTATTCAAGCTAGATAGCTCAAGGTCAGCCTTGTGTGGGTTATTAACCACAATCTTACCATCTGCAGTAAGGCTAAACAATGCTCCTTCTTCTGCAGTTCCAAGAATTGGGTTTTCAACCATTTTCTCGTTACGGATACCAACCGCAACACCACCGATACCTTCTTTAAGAAGTTTAACAGCATGTGCACCCATACGTGATGCCAAAACACGGTCACGCGCAGTTGGAGAACCACCACGTTGAATATGTCCAAGTTCTGTCACACGAAGGTCACTTGTGTCTCCAGCTTCTTTTAGTTTTTGACCAAATTCAGCTGCTGACATAACACCTTCAGCCAAGACAATAATGTTGTGTTTTTTACCACACTCATAACCACATTTAATGCTTTCTACGATATCTTCAATCTTGAAGTCTTCTTCAGGAATGATGATTTCATCAGCACCAGTTGCGATACCTGCCCAAAGAGCGATATCACCAGCGTTACGTCCCATAACTTCGATAACAAAAGTACGACGGTGACTTGATGATGTATCACGAATCTTATCGATAGCATCCATAGCAGTTGTAACCGCTGTGTCAAAACCGATTGTGAAGTCAGTACCAACGATATCGTTATCGATTGTACCTGGAAGACCGATTGCTGGGAAGCCATGTTCAGTCAAACGCATAGCACCGTGGTAAGATCCGTCACCACCGATAACAACTACACCTTCAATCCCGTGTTTTTTCAATTGCTCAATTCCTTTAAGTTGCCCTTCAAGTTGAGCGAACTCTGGGTAACGAGCAGAGTGAAGGAATGTACCACCACGAGAAATGATGTCTCCTACTGAAGCAGCATCTAGGGGATGAATTTCACCAGCAACCATTCCAGCATATCCATCATAGATACCAAAAACTTCCATTCCTTCTGAAATTGCTTGACGAACAACTGCGCGGATGGCAGCGTTCATACCAGGGGCGTCTCCACCACTAGTCAAAACAGCAATACGTTTCATTTAGTTTATGCTCCTTTTTCTTTTAACATTCCTACTGATTATATCACATTTAAATGGAAAATTCTTCTATTTTCCGTAATTTTAGTGATAAATCGTTTTCATAGCAATTTTATCCAATTTCGCTTCTAATTCATTGGATTTAGTCACAAAATATTGGGAAGAAACAATTGTTTTCTGTTCCTCTTCATACCTGATGATGACTGGGATTGAGCCTTTATACTGGTCTAAGATATTTGAAATTTCTTTATCATATTCATGATTTTTAACCTGAATCCAGAATCGTTCAGCCACTGCTTCTTTCAAATCTTGTGCAATCATTTGCAGACGGTCATCTCTTGATTGAATCTTACCGTTGATGTAGTAGAACTTTCCTTCAGATAGGATAGAGGAAAATTTTCGATACTGATCTGAAAATACTGTAACATCCATCCGAGACTTACTGTCGTGAACCTGTAGAAAGGCCATATTCTCGCCTTTTTTAGTTCGAATTACTTTTATTTTTTGCACTTCAACTAGAAGAGTTGCATTTGCTCCCTCAATAAGATTAGCAATTGGGGTTGTCGGATATAGGGATTGTTTAGCGAGAGTTTGTAGAGGATGGGCACTGATACCTACCCCAATCAGTTCTTGTTCCTTGTAAAACTTCTCTGCCTCTGTTAAATCATCAGCCTCAGTCCAACTATAATTTGTATCTGCAAAGAGCCCACCCAACTCCTCAACGAAAACAAATAAGTTAGGTAGGTTCACTAAAATCTTCTGGCGATTTTTGTCAAATTCATCAAAGAGCCCCAGTTCAACTAAAGGCGTCAAAAGTGAGAGTTTCTTGTAATTCTTAGGCAGACGCGTGACGAAATCTTCAATACTTGAGAAAGGACGATTTTCAATAATCCAATAAGAAAAATCTCTTGATACCCCCTTAATCGCTTTCAAACCTAGGTAAATTTTTTTTTGAACAATCTTATCGTGATAGGGAATACTATTGATAGCTAAAGTTGCCACTTCAAATCCCATCTGCAATGCATCTACAATATAATCACTGTTTGAATAATTCAACATGACTTGAAAGAAAATAGCAGGATAGTGCGTCTTGAAATAAGCAAGTTGGAATGCCAGTGCTGAGTAAGCATAGGCATGGGATCTATTAAATCCATAACCCGCAAACTTTTCCATCACTGCAAAAACTTGGTTGGCTTTCTCTTTTGAATGACCGAGTTTAACTGCACCAGTGATAAAATCTTCCTTCATCAAATGCATCTCTTTAGCATTTTTCTTACCCATGGCACGTCTGAGAATGTCGGCTTTACCAAGACTGAATCTTCCAAAGCGCTGAGCTACCTGCATAACTTGCTCTTGATAGAGCATGATACCGTAAGTTGATGACAGGATGTCCTCCAAGGAAGGATCTAGCACCGTCACTTTTTCTTTGCCATGCTTGCGAGCCACAAAATTATCAATATAATCACTAGCACCTGGTCTGTTAAGGGATGTTGTTGCCACCACTTCTTCGAAGACTTGTGGTTTGACCCGTTTCAAGAGTCGAATGGCTCCAGATTGTTCAAATTGGAAAATCCCTTTCGTATTTCCAGCTGCAAAGAGAGCCAAGGTTTCTTTATCTTCCAGATCAATCTCTTCGATTTTGAGATGAACACCCTCTGACTCCGCAAGTAATTCTTGCATTTTTTGTACGAAAGTCAGGTTACGTAAACCAAGAAAATCCATTTTTAGAAGTCCATTAGCTTCAACACCATGAGCATCATACTGGGTGATGAGCATATCCTCACCATATTTTAGAGGAATATAGTCTGTCAAGTCTTGGTCACTCATAACGACTCCTGCCGCATGGATAGAGGTCTGACGAGGATAACCTTCAATCTTTCGAGCAATATCAAAAGCTTTTTGGTACTCAATCTTACTATTTATGACCTGTCTAAATTGCAAATTCTTTTCATAGGCCATCGTTAGCGTATCTCGAAAACTGATTTTTTTCGTAATATTTGTTAATTCGTACTCTGGAACACCATAGCGTTTGAAAACATCACGAATTGCCTGTTTTGCTCCAAAGGTCGAATAAGTGACAATCTGCGCCACGTGTTGACTGCCATACCGATCACGAACATAACGAATGAACTCTGGTCTATAAAGGTCTGGAATGTCAATATCAATATCAGGCATGGTATATCGTTCACGATTAAGGAAACGTTCAAAAATCAGATTTTTCTCTACTGGGTCAATCCCTGTGATATCAAGTGAGTAGGCGACCAAACTACCCACAGCAGAACCACGCCCCATTCCCATATAGTAGCCTTGGGAACGTCCAAAACGTAGCAAATCCCAAACTACAAGAAAATAGTCGTCAAATCCCATATCATGAATCACAGCTAATTCCTCATTCAGTCGCTCATGATAGATAGCTGAGGTTAGTCCCTTGGCTATCAGTCCCTGCTCAGCCCTCTCTCTAAGTTCTTCTACTGCAGGTCTTTCAGGGTTAAAGCGAGGGAGTTTTAAACTTGGATCAAGTTGGTAGCTAACACTCCCTATCAAACCTTGGAGATTGGCAAGCGCCTGAGGAAAGCGATTTTTAAATATTCCTTCTAATTCTGAGGCTGGTAGAAAGAACCCTGGTTGTGAATGCACATCCACTTCTCTCAGACTGATATTATCTTTGACTGCCGACAAGATTTGCAAAACCTGTATGTCTTCTTTCTCAAAAGAGTTGACCTGATACAGTGGAAGAATAGGTTTGGTAAAGACTTCTTGGTGAGTATCGGGACTAACCCCAATAAAATAATCATGACCTAAATCCAGCTGATCGATTCCATCAAAATAAGAAACAATAACAGCAACATCCTCAAGGTGACTGGTAAAGTCAGACCAATTTTTTCGTCCCGTCATTTTTAAAGTGGATAACTTCATCAACTCTTGGTAACCCTTAGTAGATAGAGCTAGAAAACGAAAAGAGATCTCCTTCTCGTCTATAATCAAGGTCATTTCAAGACCAATTAGAGGTTGGATTCCATATTTTCGAGTCACTTCTAAAAAATGATAGGCTCCATAGAGATTATCCACATCCATAATAGCAAGGTGAGAATAACCATAGTTTTTAGCTATTTGTACATATTTTTCAATCGAAACTACACTTTCCATAAAACTATAAACTGTTTTGGTGTCAAGTTGTGCAATCATGAACTCACCTCTCCTATTTTGATATACTTCTATTATACCATTTTACACCCCATATTTCTTAATCAGTCCATTAAGTACAAACTGATTATCCTTATCCAATTCTAAACAGTAGTATAAAACAGATTCTGCAAAAATTAACCTATTTTTATATTATTATGTTTTAAATAAAAATTCAAAACATTTTTATACCATATAAAGAATAATAAGGCAAACATATATATGCTTTTTTGCTTTGGAAATCTTTAAACATGACTATCTTTTGTATTTTATTTACTGTAGATTATAATAAGTAACAGCAAATCTATACTCTATTTTGAAATTTATTTCATTAGGGTTTATTTATTCCATTTTTCCCATTTTTTTGATATAATAAATTTAGTGTTTTTTCAAAGGAGAATACTATGCATTTTAATCAATTCAGCTATCTAGCATTTTCTAGTTCGCAATTGTTAAATGAATTGGAAAAGCTAGGGCTAAATCTAACACCACATCTGCCTGTAAAAAAGCAGTTTGAACACTTCATTCGTTGGAGTTTTTTTACTTACTCCAATACTGACTATGCTCTATCTACAATCTCGATAGATAAGGACACTGACTTTCTGACTTTTTGTCAGTCAGACAGAGAGTTGACTGCAGATATTTTTTATACTGTTGCTTTTCAACTTTTAGGCTTTTCTTACTTGGTTGACTTTGAAGACAGTGATGTTTTTCGTAAAGAGACTGATTTTCCCATTGTATATGGTGACTTGATTGAAAATCTCTATCACTTACTCAATACTCGCACCAAAAAGGGGAACACTCTTATCGACCAACTTGTCAGTGACGGCCTGATTCCTGAGGATAATGACTATCACTACTTTAACGGCAAGAGTTTGGCTACTTTTTCTAGCCATGATGTCATTCGTGAAGTCGTTTACGTTGAGACTCGTGTCGATACTGACCAAAAAGGACTACCAGACTTAGTCAAGGTCAGCATTATTCGTCCTCGTTATGACGGACAAATCCCTGCTATCATGACAGCCAGCCCCTACCATCAGGGAACCAATGACAAGGCCAGCGATAAAGCTCTTTACAAGATGGAGGGCTATCTTGAGGTTAAGTCTGCTCACAAGATTGAGCTAGAGGAACCCCAACTAAATCTCGTCCAACTCCAAGGTCAAGCTGAGCTTGTGTCAGAAGCTGAGGAAAAGCTAACACACATCAACTCTAGCTATACACTCAACGACTACTTCCTTCCACGAGGTTTTGCTAATCTCTATGTCTCAGGTGTTGGTACCAAAGACTCTACTGGTTTCATGACTAACGGGGACTACCAGCAAATAGAGGCTTATAAAAATGTTATCGATTGGCTTAATGGTCGTTGCCGTGCCTTTACTGACCATACGCACCAGCGTCAAGTCAAGGCTGACTGGTCAAACGGAAAAGTTGCCACAGCTGGACTTTCCTATCTAGGTACCATGTCCAATGGTCTTGCGACTACAGGTGTAGATGGTTTAGAGGTTATCATTGCCGAGGCTGGTATTTCTTCGTGGTACAACTACTACCGTGAAAACGGTCTAGTAACTAGCCCAGGTGGTTATCCAGGTGAGGACTTTGACTCCCTTGCTGAACTAACCTACTCTCGTAATCTCTTGGCTGGTGACTATATCCGTGGCAATGAGTCTCACCAAGCTGACTTAGAAAAAGTAAAAGTGCAACTGGATCGCAAGTCTGGCGACTACAATCAGTTTTGGCATGACCGCAATTATCTGCTTAATGCCCATAAGGTAAAGGCAGAGGTTGTCTTTACTCATGGTTCACAGGATTGGAATGTCAAACCACTTCATGTTTATCAGATGTTTCACGCCCTTCCTGATAATATAAATAAGCACCTCTTTTTCCATAATGGTGCCCATGTTTATATGAATAACTGGCAGTCCATTGATTTCCGTGAGTCCATGAATGCTTTGTTGACAAAGAAATTACTGGAACAGGAAACGGATTACCAACTTCCTACTGTTATCTGGCAGGATAATACAACTCCTCAGACTTGGTTATCACTTGATACCTTCGGAGAGAAAGAAAACTTTGAAACCTTCGCACTTGGTCAAGAAGAGCAAGTCATTCAAAACCAGTACTCAGATAAGGATTTTGAGCGTTATGGTAAGACTTACCAGTCCTTCAATACAGAACTCTATCAAGGGAAAGTCAATCAGATTACTATTGACCTTCCTGTGACCAAGGATCTCCACCTGAACGGTCGTGCCCAACTCAATCTTCGTATCAAATCCAGTACAAATAAGGGGCTCTTATCTGCCCAACTAATGGAACATGGACAAAAAAAATACCTACAACCTTATCCAGCTGTTTTAAGTGCTAGAACCATTGACAACGGTCGCTACTACATGTTGGAAAATCTTAACGAATTGCCTTTTCGTGAAAATGCACAACGCGTCGTGACAAAAGGCTACCTCAATTTACAAAATAGAAATGATTTACTGTTAGTAGAGGATATTACTGCAGATGAATGGATGGATATCCAGTTTGAACTGCAACCAACTATTTACAAGTTAAAAGAAGGAGATACTCTTCGTTTAGTCCTCTATACTACTGACTTTGAAATCACAATCCGTGACAATACCGCTTACCACCTGACTGTCGATCTAGAACAGTCTAGTCTTATCCTACCTTGTCAAAAGGTATGATATCAGACTTTCAATATGGAAGATTTCCACTTAAACAGTTGAAACAAACATAAACTTGGTATCAAATGCAATCCCGAAATAGGCTTATGATAGGTCTACACGGGAGCTTGGACAAAAGATACTAAGACCCTAACCAACATGTGTACTCATTAATAATACTCGCTACCACACCACATGTTGAAAAATCTTTGTGAATTGACATTAATCGTAAATTCACAACAAGTCGTGACAAAAGGCTACCCTAATGGAATGATTTACTGTTAGTAGAGGACACCAATGTAGATAAACGGATAAGATAGCCTATTCATCTACACCCAACTAGTGACAAGTTAAAATAGTGGGATTTTCTCCATTTAGTCCTATACTACTGACTTTGAAATCATCATACGTGACAATACCGCTTACCACCCGACTGACGATTTCGTTCAGTCCACGCTTTCTGTACCTAGTACAAGGAGTAACATTTTATGAATAAATCTGAACACCGACACCAACTCATACGAGCTCTTGTAACGAAAAACAAGATTCATACTCAAGCTGAGCTACAAGCTCTTCTTGCCGATAATGATATTCAAGTTACACAAGCTACACTTTCGAGAGATATTAAAAGTATGAACCTTTCAAAAGTACGAGAAGAAGACAACTCTTACTACGTGCTCAATACAGGTTCTATCTCAAAATGGGAAAAACGTCTCGAAATTTACATGGAAGATGCTCTTGTCTTGATGCGCCCAGTTCAACATCAAGTCCTGCTAAAAACCCTTCCTGGACTTGCTCAATCCTTTGGTTCTATCATTGATGCTTTGAGCTTCCCCGACGCTATTGCTAGCCTCTGTGGCGATGATGTCTGTCTTGTCATCTGTGAAGATGCAGAAGCTGCTCAAAAATGCTTTGAAGAACTGAAAAAATTCGCTCCACCATTTTTCTTTGAAGAATAAGAAGATTCCGTGTCTCATTTGACACGGAATCTTTTTATCTATTTTACTGAGGTGGATTGTCTTTTTTGGTTCGTGCCAATCTCAGAGCACGATTTGGATTGAGACGATTAAATAGTTCTTCCAATTTCTTTTCATTCCAAACGTCTGCAGCGGAAACAAAGTTGCCATCCGCATCTCGGAAAGATATCGGTTTATCTCCCATATCAGTCTCCTAGTCTACAAATTCAAACTCAAATTTACCAATGCGGACCAAATCCCCATCTTTAGCTCCACGCGCACGAAGGGCTTCATCAACCCCCATACCACGTAATTGACGAGCAAATTTCATAACTGATTCGTCACGATCAAAGTTGGTCATATTGAAGAGTTTCATGAGTTTTTCACCAGAAAGTACCCACGTTGCATCGTCATCACGACTAATTTCAAAGGCTTTTTCTTCATCGTCAAAGCCATAGTAAGCTTCTTCTTCCATATCTGACTCGTCGTAGAGCAAGAATTCTGGTGTCTTGTCTAACAATTCAGCTGTAGCATCCAAGAGCGTTGCCAGACCTTGCTTGGTCAAACCGGAAATTGGGAAGATAGCTGGTAGCTCTTCAAATTCATCGTAGTTTTCAGCCAATTTCTTCTTGAATTCTTCAAGATTTTCCTGACTTTCAAGCATATCCATCTTATTGGCTACGATAATCTGTGGACGCTCCATGAGACGAAGATTGTATGACTCCAGCTCTTTATTGATTGCTAGATAGTCCTCATATGGATCACGGCCTTCGCTAGCTGACATATCAATGATGTGAAGGATGACACGTGTACGCTCGATATGGCGGAGGAACTGGGTTCCCAAACCGACTCCCTGACTAGCCCCTTCAATCAAACCTGGTAAGTCAGCTACTGCAAATGATTCTCCTGATTGAGTACGAACCATTCCTAGATTTGGCACAATAGTCGTAAAATGGTAGGCACCGATTTTTGGTTTAGCAGATGTGATAACACTTAAAAGTGTTGATTTCCCTACAGATGGGAAACCTACTAAACCGACATCCGCAAGGATTTTAAGTTCTAACTGTAATTCACGTTCCTGACCTGGTTCTCCATTTTCAGAGATTTCAGGTGCAGGATTTTTTGGTGTCGCAAAGCGAATATTTCCACGTCCACCGCGACCTCCGTGGGCAACGATAAATTCTTGACCATGTTCAATCAAATCTGTCAAGACCTTGCCAGTCTCCGCATCACGAACTGTCGTACCTTGTGGCACTCGAACTCTGAGATCCTCAGCACCACGTCCATGCATCCCTTTGGTCATTCCTTTTTCACCAGAATCAGCCTTAAAATGGCGATTGTAGCGGAAATCCATCAAAGTACGTAACCCTTCATCTACAACAAAGACTACATTACCTCCACGACCACCATCACCACCCCAAGGACCACCATTAGGGACATATTTTTCACGGCGAAAGGCAACCATACCATCGCCGCCATTACCAGCCTTGACCTTAATCTTGGCTGTATCTAAAAACATACTCATTTTCTCTTCTCACTTTAAAAAAGGGCTGGGAAATACCCCAGTCAATAAATGTGCTCTAGTAGAAATTAGATTAAAACTTAAAACCTACTAAAAGCACCAAGCGCTGTGGCAAAAATCCCTGCCAAAGTTACAAACAACATTATTAGCACAACAATCAGTGTTAATTTTTCAAACATTGTTTTTTTACGTTTTCCATTATCTCCAAATGCCATTATTTTCTCCTTTTACTTTAATTTTTCTAATATTCTGTTGAAACTGGTGCAATTATCCATAAAATAATATAAGCTACAATTCCTGCCCCATAACAAAATGCAAGAACACCCCATATTACACGAACAATAGTCGGATCAATATCAAAATAATTTGCGACCCCAGCACATACTCCAGCAATTTTTTGATCACTACCACTTCTCATCAATTGTTTTTTCATTTTTTCTTCCTCTTTATCTATTATTTTACTTCATCTTTCCAATAATTTCTTATACTAGACAATTGTTTTTTAGAAGCCTTTAAGATACGTTTAGATTCTTTAACCGGAGTCATAACTACCTGTTGAGGCAAGTAGAGAACCGTTTTTAAAAAACGCTGACCAATTGGCTCGTCGTCAAGTAATTCTTGTTCGAAATTATTTGAAATAATAGCATCCAGATAGAATTCATGCACCCGTTTTCCAAAATTCTCAGCTGAAATCTCATATAATTTCTCTGATAAGGTATGCTCATCCATATCTGGCGTTGCAATCAGAGCTTCTAAAATAGCTCCAGCCAAATCATGTTCACCGTAATACAAGGTTCCAAACATTTTATCACTGATAAGATTGTCCAGATAAGGATTTCCATGTGCAATGACAGGCGTCCCACTAGCCAAACTTTCCAAGTATGTCAAACCTTGCGTTTCACTTGTAGATGCTGAAATAAAGAAATCTGCTGCCTTATAGTAAAGAGCTGTCTCACTAGGAGCAATCATCCCTGTAAAGACAACGGAGTCTTGAATCTCTAGTTTCTGGGCTTGCTCTTTGAGGTTATCCAGATAAGGGCCATCCCCAGCAACTACCAGTTTAACCTTGTCTTCTTCTTTCAGAACATCTGCAAAAGCTACTAATACTGCTTGAATATTTTTTTCATAGGAAATTCTCGAAAGACTAAGTAACATCTGTTCATCAGCTTGAATCCCTAGTTTACTACGTAGTTCTTTCAGATTTTCTTGCTTGATTTCTGGACGTTCAAACTTGGCTAATTCAATCCCAGTAGGAATGACACGTTTTTCGACCTTGACCTTATAGTCAGATAGCAAGTCACGGACAATCTCACTAGGACAAATGACTCCATCTACATCATGTAAAAAACCTCTAACCAAATACTTGACCATACTAGGACGAATCAACATCCCCTTGGCAATATAATGCACATAGTCTTCGTATTGGGTGTGATAGGTATGGATGACTGGAATCTTCAATTCACGCGCAATCCAAATCCCCAACAGGCCAAGAGAAAATTCTGTCTGAGTGTGGATAATATCCAGTTGATATTGTTTAGCAATTTCAAGCGCCTTGCTGAAACCTCGATAGGCAAAGCGGCGATCCTTAAAAGCAAAGAAAGGAACACTTGGAATACGGATGATTTGCCAATCTTCGTAGCGATTGACATCCTTATCTGTCGTCGTAAAGATAAAAACAGCATGCCCTTGCTTTTCAAGTTCTGTTTTCAAGGTTCGAATACTGGTCGCAACACCTGAAACCTGAGGAAAATAGGTATCTGTAAATAAACCAATTCGCATAGATTACCTCACTTTTTACTTTCTCCCTAAAGCGGCTTGTTTCTCATAAAAGTCCAACCAAATTTGTAACAGATGCTCTTCTGAATACTCTCTAGAAATATTCTTAGCTTTTTCTTTCAAATCTTTTAAAGCAGCAAGATTTGCTTGATATTCCAAAATAGCTTCTTTCATCTCTTCTCTATCTGCTGTCGCGCGATAATTTCCCTCCAAAATCACCTTATAAAGATCCAAATCACGCAACATAATAGGAGCTTCACAACTAGCAGCCTCTAAAATAGTCATAGGAAAAAGCTCATTGTAACTAGGCAACAAGAAAAGGTCCGCTAGGGCATACAATTCGCGCATCCGCTCTGGCGACACGATACCTGGAAAAATCAAGTTTTTAGGGGGATTTTCCATTATTTTCTTATAGCGTTCATAGCCATCTGTCATGCCACCAAAAGAGAAACCACCTGCCCAGATAAAGGTAATTTGCGGCAATTCCTCAGCCAGACGGATAAAATCGTCAATCCCTTTGCGCTTCTGAACTTGCCCAGCACCTACTACGATAAACTGATTGTCACTAAGACCTAGCTCTGTACGCAGTTTCGCTACCTCTTCCTGTGGAAGAGGATGCCATTTTTCCTTATTGACAAAGTTAGGAATATAGGTCACTTTTTCACGTGGAATACCAGCTGCCACCAAATCCTCAATAAACATAGGATTGACCACCACCAAGTGCTCCATCCGGTTGTAAAAAGAAAATACATAGCGTTTCACAATTCCCTTTAATAAAAATGGAATTTTCAAACTCCCCTCAAGTGTATCAGGTAAGAAATGCACATAGCCAATTTTCCTTCCTGAGCGTTTCTTCTGGAATGTTGATAAATAATAGGGGAAATCAATTGTATGAAAGTGAGTCACATCTGCCTCTATTGGAAGATTTTCTGTAACAATCAATTGTTCCTTGGCATCACGGTGAAGAAGACGAACTAATTCACGGTAGGCACCTGAAACTCCTTGTCCTGCTACTTTCTCACTTGAACTCAACATATTGATGCGTAATTTCTTTTTTTCCATAACTACTATTATATCATTTTCTTTGAATAAAATCAGCTAAAGAAAGGAGAGACTAGAGGAAAAGAAGAGGAAATTTCCTCGCTTTTCCAATAATCTCTCACATGCTTTTATATGTTTACTTAATGCCTAGGGCAATGCGTGCATAGCGACTCATTTTTTCAACTGTCCAGGCTGGATACCAGACTAATTTAACCTCAGTATCCGTTACTTCTGGGACCTCTGTCATGGCATCATAAATCTGGTCTGTCAAAAGGTCTGCTAGGGGACAACCCATAGTTGTCAACGTCATATCAATCTCTGTTTGACCTGTATCTCCATCAAAACGAATTTCATAGATCAAGCCAAGATTGACAATATCGATTCCCAACTCAGGGTCGATGACTTCTTCCAAGGCTGTTAAAATTCGTGTTTTGATGTTTTCAATTTGCTCTTCTGTATAAGCCATATTCATCCTCACTCTTAGTCTTCAATAAAATCACGAAGCGGTTTGCTGCGACTTGGTTGGCGTAGTTTTCTCAAAGCTTTAGCTTCAATCTGACGGATACGCTCGCGAGTCACGTTAAAGACTTTACCCACATCTTCAAGGGTGCGCATTTTTCCATCATCTAGCCCAAAACGAAGACGTAAAACATTTTCTTCACGGTCTGTAAGAGTATCCAAGACCTCATCCAACTGCTCACGCAAGACGATACGAGTTGTATAGTCCACTGGATTTTCAATCACTTCATCTTCAATAAAGTCCCCAAGATGGCTATCATCCTCTTCACCAATAGGAGTTTCAAGAGATACTGGTTCTTGGGCAATCTTCAAGATTTCACGAACCTTGTCAGGGGTCATATCCATACGTTCAGCGATTTGTTCTGGTGTTGGATCTTGTCCCAATTCTTGAAGGAGATTACGCTGTTCACGAACCAATTTATTAATGGTTTCAACCATGTGAACAGGGATACGGATAGTACGAGCTTGATCAGCAATAGCACGAGTGATAGCCTGACGAATCCACCAAGTTGCGTAAGTTGAAAACTTAAACCCTTTAGAATAGTCAAACTTGTCAACCGCCTTCATCAAGCCCATGTTCCCTTCTTGAATCAAGTCAAGGAACTGCATACCACGGCCGACATAACGTTTGGCAATAGAAACAACCAAACGAAGGTTGGCTTCCGCAAGACGTTGTTTGGCTTCGATATCACCAGCTTCAACTGCAAGTGCCAACTCTTTTTCCTCTTCATTAGTCAAGAGAGGAACGACCCCGATTTCTTTCAAGTACATACGGACAGGGTCATTAACCTTAGCCGAAGTTGAACCAATCAAGTCCTCATCACTGAGTTCTGGCTCTTCTTCAGTACTAAGAACACGTGCACTTGGATTTCCTTCGTTATCTGTAATAGAAATCCCCGCATCCTGAATCCGTTGCAAGAGATTTTCAATCCCATCAGCATCTAAGGTAAAAGGAATAACCAGACTAGAATTAATATCATCATCCGTTGCAGTTCCTGTTTTCTTGTGATTACGTATAAAGTCCGCTACTTGTACGTCAAATGTTGTTACTTCTTTTTGTTTTGTTGCCATTATTACTCCATTCTTCTTTTTTGGGATATCAATCGTTGCAATTCTTCTAAGGCTGTATCTGTATCTCCTACATGACTAGCTTCCTGCACTTTCTTTTTAATCCTTAAATTGTCCTTAGTGAGGAGGGCACGGTTTCGAGATTCTTCCACTTCCACTAGTTCCTGAGGTAAGATTTCAGATGGTAAATCAAGAGCAAGCACTTGATACCAGGCAGTTTCAACTTCAGGTGACTGATGGGAGAGGTCCTCTGATCCGATTTTTCCCTGCTCACTTAATAATTCGTAAAGAATCTGAAATTCTGGGGTATCAAAGAAAAAATCATCTCGCAAACGATAATCATTCAAAATAACTGGATTCTCAGCTATCCTATAAAGGAGATGAGCTTCTGCTCTCATAACTGCTGTCAGTTGCCGAGTCACAGGTAAACTGATTGCTACTGGTGCAGGACGCTCCTTGACCCTCTCCTGCCTTTGGACAATCCGACTTTCATTTACAATCTGTTCCACCTGCTGATAATCAAAGGAAGGCAGGTTGTCCGCCAGAATGTGGATGTAAGAATTTTGGGCAGTGATAGACTTTTCTTTGGCGATTAAGGGTGCAATCTTTTCAATGAACTCAATTTGCGCCTGCAAGTTACCGCTATTTTCCGGCTTAAGTTGGTGAATATAAAATTCTATGGGACTAATCCGAGTCTTGGTTAAGAGATAAGCCAGGTCTTCAGCAGAATTCTTTTGTAGATACTCATCAGGGTCCATGGAATCAGGTACTCGGACAACTTCCACTGAAAAATCTTTTAATTCCTCCAACGCTTTTGCTGTTGCTGCCTGCCCTGCCTTATCACCATCGTAGCTGAGGACAATCTTTTTAGTAAAGTGTTTGAGATGGTCAATATGTTCCTTACTCAGAGCCGTTCCCATGGAAGCTACAGCATTCTCTATACCAGCACGGTAGGCGGCGATAACATCCATAAAACCTTCCATCAAGTAGAGTTCTGGGATTTTCCCGGTTCCTTTTTTAGCCTTGTCCAAATGATACAATTCATAACTCTTGTTAAAAATTGCAGTTGAACGACTATTTTTATACTTGGCAGTCTGATTATCTATTTCTTGCCAGATACGACCTGAGAAGGCAATGACCTGCCCCTTATCATTGGTCAAAGGAAAGATGATACGTCCGAAAAAAGTATCATGAAACTGATTACCGTCCGATAAGTAAAACAAGCCCGAATCCAGTAAATCCTTTTCCTCAAACTTATCAGCCAAACGTTGATAGAGATAGGTTCTCTCTGCTGGAGCCAACCCAATCTGGAAGTGCTTCAGAACTTCGTCTGTCAACCCTCGCTTATATAGATAAGCCCTTGCTTCTTCTCCCATCTTGGTCGTCATGAGAATAGCGTGGTAAAATCGTGCAGCTTCTTCATGCATATCATATAGAGCCTGATGAGGGGAAACCTGTTGAGGACGAGACGGAACAGGCATCGTTAATTGAATACCGACACGCTCTCCTAAGAGCTGAACGGCTTCCATGAAGGACACATCTTGGTATTCTTCGATGAACTTAAAAACATCTCCTGAGCGCCCACAACCAAAACAGTGATAAAACTGCTTATCTTCCACAACGTTGAAAGAAGGAGTCTTTTCACCATGAAAAGGACAGAGCCCTAAATAGTTCCGTCCAGCCTTCTGCAAAGAAATCACATCACCTATGACTTCCACAATGTTGGCATTGTTTTTGATTTCTTCAATGACTTGTTTGTCAACCATACACAATACCTCCATCTTATCATAGTTTCACGTAAACTAGTATAGCTTATTTCTGAAAAAAAGTAAACCATTTCATACGCTTTCCGTAATTCTCTTTTCCTTATTTTTTAGATTTCAAGAGAATATAAAAAACTCAGAAACACTTTAATGCTTCTAAGTTTTTCTTCTTTATTTTTTAATGAAAATAAAGTTCATCTATTCAAATAATTGATAGTAGTCTGAGATTTTCATCTTAGCTTTTTCTTCATTATTGAGGTCTTGAATTATACGACCTTCCTTCATGACAATCAGACGATTACCATATTTGAGAGCATCTTCCATATGATGAGTAATCATAAGGGCTGTCAGCTGATCTTTCTTGACAAATTCATCTGTCAATTCCATGAGTGAGACACTTGTCTTTGGATCAAGGGCTGCAGTATGCTCATCTAACAAGAGCAACTCAGGTCGCTTCAAGGTTGCCATCAAGAGACTCAAGGCTTGTCTTTGTCCACCTGATAAGAACTCAATCGGTGTATTCAAGTGTTTCTCAAGACCATTTCCTACTTTTTCAATGGTAGCCTGAAATTCATCCTTGTAGCTAGCCAGTCGTCTCGGAAACAGTCCACGTTTTTCACCACGAAACTTGGCAATCAAAAGATTTTCAGCCACCGTCATACGAGGAGCTGTCCCCATCTTGGGATCTTGAAAAACACGTGACAAATACTTAGCTCGCTTCTCTGGTGAAAATTTGGTAACATCTTCACCTAAAATACGGATGGTTCCACTGGTTAAGGATAAGGTTCCTGCAATGGTGTTAAAGAGGGTCGATTTACCAGCACCATTACCACCTAAAATCGTGATAAAGTCCTGTTCAAAAATTTCTAAGGAAACATCATTTAAAATAATCTTTTCTTCATCAAAGCCATTTTTAACGACTTTGGTTGCATTTTTTAATTCTACAATTGCTGTCATTTGCTTAATTTGGCTCCTTTCAAGATTGTTTGCTTAAATGTTGGAATCATGAGGCAGACTGCTAAAATCACGGCGCTGTACAAACGAAGGTAACTTGTATTAAAGCCAAGCGCAATAACTGCCCACACTAAGAATTGATAAGCGATAGAACCTACAACAATGGTAACCAGACGTTCTGCCAAACTCAAACTCTTGAAAATAACTTCTCCAATAATCAAACTTGCAAGCCCCACAACGATAACCCCGATTCCTCGAGATACATCAGCATACCCTTCTTGCTGGGCAATGAGAGCTCCTGCAAGGGCAATCACACCATTTGATAAGACCAATCCCATGAGCTCCATACGTCCAGTATGAATCCCGAAACTTCTAGACATATCAGGATTGTCACCTGTAGCAATATAGGCTTGTCCGAGTTTGGTATCCAAGAAAAAGAGCATGAGAGCAATAACAATACTCACAAAGATGAGGCCTGTCAAGAGTTGATTCAAATCCGAATCAAAAGGCAAAACATCCTGAATTTGCTTGGTTCCAAGAAGGCCTAAATTGGCACGTCCCATAATCAAGAGCATGATAGAGTGACAGGAAGTCATAACCAAAATCCCTGAGAGCAAGGTTGGGATCTTCCCTTTTGTATAAAGAAGTCCTGCTGCCATACCAGCCAAACAACCTGCTCCTACAGCAACAAGTGTCGCTAGAAATGGGTTCACGCCTTTGGTTATCAGAGTGACAGCAACAGCTCCCCCAAGAGGGAAGGAACCTTCTGTCGTCATATCTGGAAAGTTTAAAATCCTAAATGTCATAAAGATTCCCAGACCTAAAATAGCCCAGACAAATCCTTGAGAAATAATAGATAATATCATCTGTTTCTTAACCTTTTCTATATGATTTCTATTGTAAAAAATTGGAGGAGATGTCCCCAACTCCTCCATTACAGATTATTCAATTACTTGTCCTGCTTCTTTTAAAACAGATTCAGGAATCGTAATACCTAGCTCTTGTGCCAATTTTTTGTTGATTACTGACTTACCAGTTGAAAAGACATTGACTGGTGTATCAGCTGGTTTTGCACCTTTCAAGACTTCCGCAATCATTTTACCAGTTGCCACACCAAGGTCGTGTTGGTCAACTACAACTGATGCCAAACCACCAGCTTCTACCATGGCAGTTGCACTTGGGTAGATTGGTTTTTTAGCTGATTGGTTGCTTGATACAACTGTTGAAAAGGCTGATGCAATTGTGTTATCAATTGGAACCCAGATAGCATCAACCTTGCTAGTCATAACGTTAACTGTTGAAGCAATTTCATTTGTTGAAGGAACTGCAAATGTTTCGACTGTCAAACCTGCTTTTTCAGCATAAGCCTTAAATTCTTCTACCTGTGTTTTTGAATTGTCTTCGCTGCTTGAATAAAGGGCTCCGATTGTTTTTACATTTGGTGTAAGAGCCTTAATGAGTTCAACTTGTTGTTGAGCTGGATTGTGGTCAGATACCCCTGTAATGTTGCCACCTGGTTTTTTCAAATCTTTAACCAAGTTAGCTCCGATTGGGTCTGTAATAGCGGCCATGATAACCGGTAGGTCCTTTGTGGCACTAGCCAAACCTTGCGCAGCTGGTGTTGCAATACCAACTACAAGGTCATTGTTATTTGCAACCAATTGTTTACTCATTGTCGCAACCTTACTTTGGTCGCCTTCTGAGTTCATAAAATCGATTTTAACTTGATCATCTTTATATCCTTCTTCTGCAAGTCCATCTTGAATCCCTTTATAAATCAAGTCAAGAGATGGATGGCTCACAAACTGAAGAACACCAACTTTGGCAACTTTCTTCTCATTCTTAGCTTCTGGTTTATTCATTGAAGAGTAAATCAAGCTTCCTGCTACTAAGACTGCTAAGGCAGCGATAATTCCAATTAAACGTTTATTTTTCATGCTATTTCTCCTTTTTATTCCTTTAAAATACTTCACTTATCTAATACTCTTCGAAAATCTCTTCAAACCACGTCAGCGTCGCCTTACCGTACTCAAGTACAGCTTGCGGCTAGCTTCCTAGTTTGCTTTTTGATTTTCATTGAGTATAAACAAGTGACGCCATCGTTTTCTTTCCATACTAACCTCCATCAAAAAAGTCCTCACACAAAAAACTTGTGTGAGGACGTCGATGCGCGGTACCACCTCAATTATAGGGAATTTCCCTATCGCTCTGTCTCGCAATAACGAGATGCACTGTAAGGTGTGCTCACCGAATTTTTATGATTTCAAATTCTAAATAACATTCAGCCCAATTTTCATCATCATCACTTATCTGTTTTCAGCTACCACAGACTCTCTAAAAAGTTTATATGATTACTTTTCTGAATGGTTAAATTATATCATTTTTCAACTACTTGTCAAGACTCTTTTAGCATTTTTTTGAACTATTCAAAAACTTCCCCTATAGAAAAGAGGAAGTTTGATAGGGTATCAGCCGGAATTACGCAATCCTGTCGCAATTCCGTTGATGGTTGTATGGATTAATTTTTCTTGGTCGCTAGATAATTCACCTCGGCGTTGACGTTTAATCAACTCCAACTGGATATAGTTGAGAATATTAAAGTAAGGCATACGATAATCCAAACTTGCTTTTAGATATGGATTTTCAGCCAAGAGTTCATCGTAACCTTCGATAGCCAAGATAACTTCCTTGGTAACTTGCCATTCATTTAAAATTGTCTCATAGATTGCTTTTACTTCTTCATCCTCACACAGTTTGGCATATTCAAAAGCAATGTTCATATTGGATTTTGACAAGACCATGTCGACATTTGAAAGAAGTGACTGGAAGAAAGGCCAATTTTGGTACATATCTCGTAGGATAGCGATATTTTCTGGATTTTTATCAATAAATTCTTTGAAACTTGATCCGACACCATACCAGCCAGGGAACATGACACGGCTTTGTGACCATGAGAATACCCAAGGGATAGCTCGCAAACCACCGATTTCAGTAATAGTCTTACGAGCGGCTGGACGAGAACCAATATTAAAGCTTGAAATAGCCTTGATTGGACTTGACTCGAAGAAATAATCATAGAAATGGTCATTCCCAAAGACCAAATCACGGTAGATATCATAACTACGGTCCACTACTTGATCCATAATGGCTTCATATCGATTTGAGGTGTTGGTATCGCTCTTCTTCTGAGTAATCATACGGTTAATGGCTGCAGATACTAACATTTCAAGGTTATAATAGGCAGCATCTTTGTTACCATATTTATTTCCAATTACTTCACCCTGCTCCGTCAAGCGGATGCGATCCTTGATGGACTTGAGCGGTTGAGAGGTAATAGCTTCATAGGTTGGTCCACCACCACGACCGACAGTCCCACCACGGCCGTGGAAGAAGGTAACCTTAACACCAAATTCATCTCCAATGGCAGTCAGTTGTTGTTGGGCCTTGTAGAGAGTCCAACATGATGATAGGTAGCCACCATCTTTATTACTATCAGAGTAACCAAGCATGATTTCTTGGTAGTTATTACGTGAAGCAATCCATTTCTTGGCAAGGGGAAGAGAAAGGTATTCTCTCATGGTTTCTTCTGAGTGGTCCAAGTCCTCGATTGTTTCAAAGAGAGGTACAATTTGAACACGGGCTCTTTCTTTATCAACTAGACCTACTTCTTTTAGTAAGATAGCCAATTCCAACATGTCTGATACGCTGGTTGCATGTGAAATGATGGTCTGACGAATGACATCATCCCCCAACTTATCTTTCAACTTACGAGCAGCCTTAAAGATTGCTAATTCTTTTTCAAGTAACTCTGATTTTTCAACATGAGTGGCAGAAAGAATACGTGGATCTTCCTCTAATTCTTTCAAGAGAAGCTGGCATTTTTCTTCTTCACTTAGTTCGCTATAATGAGAATGAATTCCTGCTGATTTCAAGAGTTCGGCCACACAAGCTTCATGAACACTAGAATCTTGACGCATGTCGATGGATGCCAAATAGAAACCAAAAATTTCAACTGCCTGAATCAGCTCAACAAAATCACCAGAAATTAGTGCTTCACCTTTATTTTCCAAGAGAGAATCACGGATGGTAATTAAATCTTTATAAAAATCATTAGCTGTTTCATAGCGAGCCCCAACTTCCTTATCCTCAATCAGATAGGTTTTTGTTGCTTTTATTTTTGATTGAATATCAAACAAGGCACGACGGTAAAGCTCTTTTTCACGGTAGATAGAGTTATCCTTAGATTGACGAGCCATTTCTCTGACTTGCTTGCTGACATTGACAATACTGGTTGAGAGGGAGAACTCACGATAAAGTTGGTAAATCTTTTCATCATAGTAATTCATGATGACTTCACACTGGGTCATAGCAGATTGTTTCAAGGTATCTGCAGTCACAAAGGGATTCCCATCACGGTCTCCACCAATCCACATTCCCATGGTAATTGGTTTAGGATGTTTTAACTCCAGTCCATGTTTTCTAGCCAAACGCTTGTACTCAGCAGTTAAATGAGGAACTGCCTTCAGGAATGAACTATTGTAGTATTCCATAACATTCGTGATTTCATTGGTCACTTTTAATTTCTTTTCACGAATCATATCTGTCTGCATGATAATCTCAATATAGCGACGGAGATCATTATGCCATTTTTCCTTATTAATCAAGCCTAATTTTACATCACGATACTTACGCAAGAGGGTATGTATATGGTTAGTCAAATCCAACATACTCTTACGTTGCACTTGTGTTGGATGGGCTGTCAAAACAGGGACAACATTCAAATGTTCTAAAATTTCAACCGCATTTTCTTTTTCTGCAACCATTTTAATCGTTGCTGATAATTTACCAAGATAATCTTGATCGATATTATTTTGATGGTTGATTTCATAGGCCAAATCCACGTCTTCTGAAATATTAATCAAAAGAGGCAAGATAGAGAAGTAGCGTGAAATATAAGCCATTTCATCATTTGTCAGACTAGTAACCAGTTGGTTCAAGCCCTGATAATCTTCTTGAGTTGATAATTCTTTCAACTCCATGATTTTTGCAAAAGTCTCTGGGGCAAGCATATTTTTAGTGATATCTTCTAACAATTCTGTTAAAATCAATACTTCTTCTTGCACGACAGCTTTATTACTATAGTTTTCTAATTTTTGAAGAGACATAAACTTTCCTTTCCATACAATCCTTATAATATTTCAGAAGATTGATTTTCATACTCCCTAATAAGTTTAGCACGTTTCTCACTTGCATCAATATTTAATACAAAAGCAATTGCGACAGATAATACCAAGAGGCTATTCCCACCTTGCGATAGAAAAGGGAATGTTACTCCAGTTGAAGGAATAAGACCAGAAATTCCACCGATATTAACAAAGACCTGCACCAAAAGCATGCCTCCTACCCCAATAGCCACCATTGAATTAAATGGATTCTTAGCACGAATCCCCACCAAAATAATTCGCAAAATTAAGAAAAAGAGAAGTGATAAAATCAAACTAGCTCCAACAAATCCAAATTCTTCTATAACAATAGAGAAAACAAAATCTGTATGAGCTTCTGGTAGATAACCCCGTTTCTCGATTGAATTTCCTAATCCTAGACCAAACCATCCACCATTTACCATAGCATAGTAAGAATTTGCGAGTTGGTGTCCTGCACCTGCTAGGTCATTAAAAGGATTGAAAAATGCACTAAAACGTTTGGCAACATAACCAAAGACCGGAATACGAGAGAAATTTTCAACCCCAACAAAACGAATTACAGATAGGGATAACATTGAACCACCTGTCAATAGAAGTAGAAAAGTCGTGAACCAGCGATAAGCAATCCCACTAAGTGTATACATAATCAAGGCTACCAAAGCAAGGATAGTTGCATTTCCTAAATCTGGGAAAATTCCTAAGCTTCCAATTAATACGATTATAACGAAACGCCAGTCATTAAAAGCCCGAGGAATCCATTGGTTTTGGGTTAAAATCTGAAAATCGTAAATAGCTATTTCTTCTTGTTGTTTGGAAAAACGATGAGACAAATACCAAATAATAATAATTTTTAGATACTCTGCTGGTTGAATTGTTACAGGTCCTACTGAAATCCAACCGTAGGCTCCATTAACCGGAACTCCTATTAAACGTGCCAAAGCTAGTAAAATCATCTCTATGAACATAACAATAATAATCAGTCGTTCATTCCTTAAAAAACCTAGTTTTAACTTATATATTAAGGCAATCAAAATTAAACTAACTATCCAGAAAACACCTTGGTTTCGGACCAATTGAAGAGCACTTTTCCCTTCTTGAATTAGGGTTGCACTCGTCGTCGAATATACTACGATTAGCCCCAACACAGACAAAAGGAGATAAGGTATCAAAATGGAATAGTTTAACAGGTGCCTTTTACTAATTTTCATATCACACCACTCTAATAGGAACAAAGAAATTTGTTCCCAATTCCGTTTTATTTTCTAGTTTTGATTGCTATTATACCACTTTTTCAGAAAGAAAAAAACCCTTACCCTTAAGATATAAGATTTTCTCATAAGAAAAAGAGCACTGGGCTCTTTTCTGTTTTATTCTTTTGAAGAACTGCTTGAGCTTGAATCTCCACCACCGATGTATTGAGTGAAGATATTTTGGAAAGCTTGATCTTTAACTTTAATATTTGCAGCTTGCAACTCTTTTCCGATAATACTTTGAACAAATGATGAATCATTTTGTTTTTGAGTAAGAATAAGCGTCTTCAATTTTTCTTTATAGTCATCGATATTAGATGACTTTTCTGTTTTCTTAATGAGTTTTACAATGTAATATTGACTGCTGTATGCCTGAGTTCCAGTAGCTGTAATGACATCAGAAATGCCGTTAACATCCAAGGCAAAAGCTGCTTTCTTAACTTGATCTGGTACTTCTGTTGAAGCTGAATCAAAAGTAATTTCACCACCGTTAGCTTTGGTTTTCTCATCAGTTGAGTTATCTTTAGCTAATTGAGCGAAATCTGCGCCACTTGCCTTAGCTTTTTCGAGGACTTCTTTCGCTTTATCCTCATTATCAAGACGGATGATTTGAGCCGTTACATCTGGAGTGTACTCGTCAAAGGCCTTCTTGTAAGCATCATCTGTCAATTCAGCTTCTGCTGCCTTCTTAACTGCTAATTCAACCAATTTACTTGTACGGATTTGAGCTTTACGTGTCTCAAGTGTCATGCCGGCACGTGAGAGTACATTTTGATAGCTGTCCCCATATTTCTTTTGTTCTTCAGCAATTGCATCTTCTACTTCTTTGTCAGTTACTTCTGACCCATATTGTTTTTCAAAAACATTTTGAATGGTCATGTTAAGCAAAACTTGTTGAGCTGCTTGATTATTCTTTACTTCCTCGAAGAACTGATGTTCAGTGATAACATCTCCTTTCATGCTGATAAGATCTGCTCCTTCTGAACCTTTCGAACAAGCTGCTAAAGTTGCTACTGATAATAGTGTAATGGCACCTGCCAATAGTTTTTTCTTCATGTCTACTCCTTTGAGATAAGTGTTACCCTATCTATTTTACTATATTTTCTTAAATTATTCTGAAAATCATTCGCTGTCAGGCAATTGAACGTCTGCTACATTTTTACGAAGCATGAGAATGCCGTCCCCTAAAGGTACTAATGTTGCAGTGAGTCCTGGATTGTCTAAGGTTGCATCGAATAATCTTTGAAGACCACGATAAATGGTTCGCTGACCTCGACGAACTTCCATAATATCCTTGGCAACATCACCACCTTGAAAAATATCATCCAAAACAACCACACCTCCAACGTCCAAATGTTTGAGGATTTCTGGCAGAAAGACGATGTATTTAGACTTGGCTGAATCCATAAAGACGAAATCATAGGACTCTGTCAAGGTAGATAAGACATCTACCGCATCTCCTTCTAGGAGCGTAATTTGCTTGCGACTGTCAAACTGGGCGAAATTTTCCTTGGCAAATCCAATCATCTCTGGATTGCGGTCAATGGTTGTAATCTTGGCCTTTGGCGCATGTTCTGCCATCAAGAGGGCTGAAAAACCGATAGCCGTCCCAATTTCCAGAATGTTTTTAGGTTGTATGGTTTCCATGAGAAAACGGAAATAAGCAACCGTTTCATGGGGAATAATGGGAATATTTTCCTTACGGGCAAAGTCTTCCAATTCTTTCAAAGATCCTGTGACTTGCTTTTGGCGCTGACGCATCAAGTCCACAATTTCTTCCTTGACGACAGGGCGACGCATGTTATGGTTGGCATTTTTACTATACGATTCAACCATCTTATGCCAATCCCAATTTTTCAACAAGGGCTTCAAACTCATTCAAACGACGTTCAAAGACTGCAAAGGCATCGTTGAGATAGTCTTCCTTCTCCATATCAACACCAGCTTTTCTCATGACATTAAGTGGATAGTCAGACTTACCTGCCTTGAGGTAGTCGATATAGCGGTCACGGTCTTCTTGACTACCATGGACAATTTTTTCAGCCAGAGCTGAAGCTGCTGCAAATCCTGTTGAATATTGATAGACATAATAGTTATAGTAGAAGTGTGGAATGCGAGCCCACTCGTATTGGATTTCAGGATTGTCTTCCTTACTCAAACCATAATACTCTTGGTTCAAGTCTGCGTAGAGTTTATTTAGGAAATCACTTGTCAAGACTTCACCATTTTGATCCGCTTGGTGAATAGCGTGTTCAAACTCAGCAAATTGAGTTTGGCGGAAAACTGTTCCACGGAAACCGTCTAGGAAGTTATTGAGAATAGCAAAGCGCGTTGCGTCGTCTTCCACTTCTTCCAATAATTTCTCCGTCAAGATATTTTCATTGGTCGTTGAGGCAATCTCAGCCAAGAAGATAGAATAATCTCCGTAAACATAAGGCTGCGTTTCACGAGTATAGCTTGAGTGCATACTGTGACCTGTTTCATGAACAAGAGTAAAGAGATTGTCTAGATTGTCCTGCCAGTTGAGAAGCATAAAGGCATTGGTATCGTAAGAACCACCAGAATAGGCTCCAGAACGCTTGCCTTGATTTTCATAAACATCAATCCAACGCTCACTGAAGGCACGTTTAACACGGCTCAAGTAATCCTCACCCAAGACTGCCAAGGCATCTTCTGCCTTTTTCAAGGCTTCTTGGTAAGTAAAACTATATTCAACAGATGAAAGCGGTGTGTAGACATCGTACATCTTGAGGTCTGAAATTCCCAAGATTTTTGAACGAAGCTCTAGGTAACGATGCAAGAGTGGCAAGTGCTTGCGAACTGCTGCTACCAAATTGTCATAAACACTCTCTGGAACAAAATTTGCTGCAAGAGCTGCATGACGCGCACTCTTGTAGTTACGAACTTTGGCACGATAGTTTTGCACCTTAACATTGGTTTGCAAGGTTTTAGCATAGGTGTGTTGAAATTGTTCATAAGTCGCATAAAGAGCTTGGTAGGCACCACGGCGAACCTCACGATTTTTAGACTCCATCAAACGTGTGTAAGTCCCATGAGATAGCTGAACTTCCTTACCATCATCGTCGAGGACATAAGGGAACACAATATCCGCATTGTCCAAGATAGTGAAGGTTTCACTTGCCGAACCAAAGATTTCCCCAGCTCCAGCCAATAATTCTTCTTCGCGTTGTGAAAGAACGTGATCCTTGCCTTGCAAAAGCTTGTCAAAATAGTGTTGATAAACCTGCAATTTTGGTTGAGCTTCTAAAAAGTCAGCATACTGCTTTTCACTGATTTCCATAAATTCAGGTTCATAGAATGAAAAGGCTTGGTCTAGCTGGCTATAGAGAGTCATGGCCTTGGCATAGTACTCTTGGTACTTGGCTTCACGCGTGTCCTGGTCATTCTTCATATGAGCATAAACGTAAAGCTTCTCCATTTGGCGTTCCATTTCAAGAGAAAATTCAGTAATTTCGAGTAGGCTATCCGCACTATCCAAGAGATGACCTTCATACTGGGCTACTGTCTCCAATTGTTCTGTTAAATCTTTTAAGGCTTCTTCCCAAGCCTGGTCAGTTGGGTAGATAGTTGATAAATCCCATGTATCTTTTTCATTTATTTCATGTCTTTGTAATACCATTAGATTCCTCCATTCTTTCTATTTTACCATATTTTTCAAGAAATATTGCTGATAAAAGGCTGGTGGATAAATCTTTTGCCAATCATTTTGAGAATTTTCTCGGTAATAGGTTTGAAAATACTGATAATAGCGAATCAAATCTTGCTCAATTTGGCAAAAATCGCCTACTAGTGGTCGAATTTGTGGATACCATTCTTTTAGTCCATAAGTCAGGAGATTTTCTCCCTTCTGATAGGCTTCTGCTTGTTCTTTCATCCAAAAAGGATTTTTATAATACAGTTGTTGCCGGATATAGCGACAGATGTCCTTGTCCTGGGAAACGGTAAAATGCGATATTTTTTGTTTCTTATAGGGAAGACGTAATATCTCCAGTAGACTACCGTGACCATAGGGAAATTCCTTAATCTGATAATGGAGTTTACTTCGGAGATCTTGGTGAATCAGGTATTTGAGTCTTAAAACTTGCTTTTCACTGTCTAATTCCCAAACATAAAATCCCATATTTTGACTGAAGTATAGAAAACCTTGTTGCAGACGAGTCAACCGCTCCTTGAGCCAAAGTTTTTCCCCCAGCAACCACAGTACTTGGTAACCCTGACTACGATAGCCCTCACTTCGCTCTTTAAGAAGTTTTTGCGGCAAGGGACTACACTGAACTTCTAGAGCAAGATGACCATTTACAAATACATCCGCAATCTGTTTAAGCTCTGGAAGAGGGTATTCTAATTGCACCTCTGCCTCTTTTTTCAACCAGTGATAAAGTGATTCTTTATTTGCCAGATGTTCTGGACTTTCATTTTCAGAGGAAAAATCACAGTCTTTTAAGGTTTTGTGGGCAAAATGGGTCCGGACACTTAGTCCTTGACGCAAACGGAGTTGACCTCCACAAGCTGGGCAGGTGTATGCTTGCTTCTCAAGTTTATCCTCTAACACATTTACCAATTCTCCCCGAGCATCTCTCGCAACAAACATGATTTCCCCCTTTTCTATATTATTCGTAAAAAAGAAAAAAGATCAGGAAATTCCCAATCTTCATTCATGTTTATTTGATTTTCTTAGCTAGCATAGTCGCAAAGCGTAGTTGAATACGATTGCCATTTTCGTCACGACGGTGCAAATGGCCTGGATTTTCATTGTACTTGACCAATTCCCAGTCCTTGTAATAGTTCGCTAGTTCGCCTTCTTTAAAAGTAAATGGGAAGTTCACTGAGCAAGGGTAATCTTCCGTATCCATAGCACAAACGATAAGATTATAACCATCGACCGTGGTATGCTCCTGCATATTTTTGATAATTGCAGGAATGCGGTCTGCTTGCAAAAACATCAAAACAACTGTTGAAACAATGAAATCATACGCTTGCCCAATACTGGCTGAATTGATATCGTAGAGACCAACAGGCATATCCAAATCTTCCTGTTCCACAATGCTTTGCAAGATTTCAAGAGATAATTCATTTTGATCTACAGCTGTCACATCAAAACCATTCTGTGCAAGAAAGAGAGAGTTACGGCCCTGACCACAGCCCAAATCCAAGGCTTTCCCTGGTTTTACTGTCTGCATTGCCTCTAGGACCTCTGAATGAACAGGATTGGTATTGTATTTCTTAGGAAAATAATCCTCAGGTTTACAATAAAATTCCAAGTACCATTCTACATCGTCTGTTACAGCCTCCACTCGGTGCCAGGCTTGTGGTTGCGCCATTGGATTGTCAGTCCCTGCTTCAAAGAGGTGCTCAGCTAAAACCTCACCATCTTCTGTCAATTCAATAAACTTGAGAGCTCCCTTCAAGACAGTAATTTTCCCCCAAGTCCCAACTTTTGTATTGTGCTTTTGCTGAACAGCTTCAGGCATAGTTTGTTTATTCCACAAAGGCATGCGTTTATAGGCAACTAGTTTTTCCATCTTCATTCCTCTTTTTATCGTTGATTAACAGCTTTCATAACACGCGCGATGTCGCGGTTTTGTTCACGTCGCTTGATCGACTCCCGTTTATCATAGTCATGCTTCCCTTTAGCTAAACCTAAAAGGAGTTTAGCGTAACCATCTTTGATATAGACTTTAAGGGGAACCAGAGTCATTCCTGTCCCTTTGGTCTCTTGTTCCAACTTTTGGATTTGCTTTTTATGGAGCAGGAGTTTACGACGACGTTCTGGTTCCTGGTTCCAGATATTACCCTCTTCGTAAGGTGCGATATGAACATTGCTCAACCAGATCTCTCCATTTTTCACTTGGGCAAAGCCATCCTTGAGATTGATTCGAGCAGCTCGTACACTCTTGATTTCAGTTCCAGTCAGGACCATCCCTGCCTCTAGCGTATCTACGATTGTATAGTCGTGACGCGCCTTTTTATTTTGTGCGACGACCTTTCCCTCGCCCTTTGCCATGCTTAGCTCCTTTCTTAGCTACTTCCTTATAAAAAGGTTTCTTTCCTTTTTTCTTGTCTTTTTGTGAATGCTTACGCTTATCATTTGAGCGTCCTGATTTTCTCTTATCTTCCTTCTTATCTGAACGACGATTTGAACCACGTCCTCTGTCACTGCGATTAGACTGTTTCAAGCCTTTTTCAATCACATCAAATTCACTTGGAATATAAGAAAAGTCAATTTCGCTCGTCATCTTGTCGGCTCTTTCAACTCGGATACGGATTTGCTGACCTACACGGAAGGTTGTTCCTGATTTCTCTCCACGAAGAGTCAAATCACGTTCATTGAAATGATAAAATTCAGGTAGATTAGTGATGTGAATCAAGCCTTCAACCGTATTTGGCAATTCGACAAAGAGACCGAATTTAACGATGCTAGATACAACCGCATCGTATTCTTCGCCTACGTATTCTTCCATGTACTCAGCCTTTTTCATGGCTTCGACTTCACGCTCAGCCTCAATGGCACGACGCTCACGGTTGGAAGACTGGGTCGCAATCTCTGGAATTACTTGCTCAAAATGATCTGCTATTTCCTTAGAACGGCCGTAATCCCGAATCATACGGTGAACAAGAAGGTCTGGATAACGACGAATCGGACTGGTAAAGTGAGTATAGTAATCTGCTGCTAATCCATAGTGGCCGTGATTGTGTTCCGAATAGCGAGCCTGCTGCATGGAGCGAAGAAGCATCATAGACAATACATCTGCATAAGGTTCTCCCTCAACAGTATGCATGATGTCTTGAAGTGCCTCCTGGCTAATCTCACTGGCAGTCCCATAAATGCGCAAGCCAAAACTCGAAGCATAATCAATAAACTTCTGAACCTTTTCAGCCTTAGGCTCCTCATGGATTCGATAAATAAAAGGCAAATCCAGCTTGCTAAAATGCTCAGCCACTGTTTCGTTGGCCATCAGCATAAAGGACTCAATCATGCGCTCGGCAACACCACGCTGACGAAGAACGATATCAACAGGCTTACCTTGCTTGTCCACTAAAATCTTAGCCTCATTGGTATCAAAATTGAGGGCTCCACGTTTCACACGCATGTTTTCTAGAGTTTCATGGAGCTTAGCCATAAGTTCAATACTTGGAACAATTTTCTGATATTCTTGTCTCTTTTCCTTATCTCCAGCTAGGATATCATTGACATCGCTATAGGTCATACGAAAACTGGTCTTGATAACTGTTTGTGTAATGGTGTAATTGACCACACGACCATTTTTATCAATCTCCATAATGGCTGACTGGGTCAGGCGGTCAACTTGAGGATTGAGGGAGCAAATTCCATTAGACAGTCGTTCTGGAAGCATTGGGACCACACGGTCTGTCACATAAACAGAAGTCGCACGGTTAAGGGCTTCCTTGTCAAGGGCAGAACCCTCGGTCACATAGTAGGAAACATCTGCGATGTGAACACCAAGCTCCAGATTCCCATTTTTCAAGGCCTTGATATGCACCGCATCGTCCAAGTCCTTGGCATCAGCACCATCAATGGTAAAGATAATCTCATCTCTTAGATCCAGACGACCTTCCATATCCTTTTGAGACGGAGCATCCGGCACACTTTCTGCTTCCTTGACAACGGCTTCTGGAAATTCTGAGACAATGTCCATTGATTCCAAAACCTCAAGGACATCAATTCCGACATCCGTTGAATGTCCCACCACATCGAGGACACTCGCTACAAAGAAATCATGTTTCTTGCTTGGGTATTTGTCGATAAAGACCTTAAGAACTTCTGTTCCCTCTAGTTTTAGAGCTGGTTTCTTAACGTAAATCGGTTGGTTGATTTTCTGATTTTTTGAACGGATGTAGCCAGCATACTTAGGCTTTTCCTGATCTAGAACGATTTGGCCAACAACAGTTGTCAAACTGTGTTCTAAGATATCGATAATTTTTGCTTCCGCTGCTGTTCCCTTATTGCGGTCAGCGACTTTCTTAATCACGACCTCAACTGTATCACCATCAATAGCATAGTTGACATCGTTTTTTCCTACAAAAAGGTCATCCTCCTCGCCTTCCAGACTAACAAAGCCAAAGCCATTTTTATGAGCATGAAAAATCCCCTTGAGAGTAATCTCATGTTTTTTCTTGACTTCCAAGGTCAGACTTCCATCTTCTTCAAAGCGAATCTGGTGCTTTCTTTCCATTAGGGACAAGGTTTTAATCAACTCACGAAAATCCTTGGAGCCGTCTTTTCCCAAAGCCTGAGCCAAGTCATTGACAGTCACCCTTCCCTTATCTTGTAAATATTCTTTTATTCTATCTTTCATATTTTCTTTCTAGATTTTTTATTTTCTTTTACTGTAAAACCTTCTAACATATCTTTTAAAAATAAAAAGAGGCAAAGACCTAGTCCTGCCCATTATTTTCTTATCTACTTGATAATACCGTCAATGCTAAGGCAATGGCTAGCCAGAAAAAGACTAAAATCCCTGTCAAACGCTGCATTACAGCTTCAAAACCGCGTGCTTTACTGCGTTCAAACAAATCACCTGAGCTGGCATCAAATACATTGCTGGATTGGTTTTTGGTTGGTTGCATGAAAATCGCAATCACAATCACAACAGATAATACTAATAAAATGGTTAATAATAGGTTATACATATCAAACTCCTTAAAATCCCTATTATTTTACCATAAAATCTACTTAGATTCAAGATGTAGGGTTACTTTTCTTTCCTTGGGACAATACTTTAAAACCTCAATCTTGTCTGGATGGGTTTTTGAATTTTTACTGGTTAGGTAATTGATACTGCCACAAGAGGAGCATTTGAGATTAATTTTTACTCGCACTAGATTTCCTTTACTTTTAATAATGTTCGAAATTGAAGAAGGTTAAAGAGACAACTAAAGGCAACACAAAGGCTTGTCGCATAAAAGACTGCATGGTAGCCAAATTGACCTGCTACTGCAGAACCTGCCATGGGACCAACGACACCGCCCAGATAAAAGAATACCTGATTAAAGGCAAAGACCCTCGAAATACCAGCTTTGGGCGTCATCTTGCTGAGAAGAGCATTAACTCCGGGAATCAAAGCACCGGTTCCCAAGCCAAAGAGGAAACGATAAAGTCCTAGTTGAAGGGGGCTAGAAGCATTAGCACAGAGGAGATAGATGATAACTGAATAAAACTGGGCTACAACCAAGAGACGATGATTGCCCACCTTGTCACCTAGCTTTCCCATGACTCCTGCACTCATCATACTGGAAAAGCCCATACTGGACACAATCAAACCAGATACAAAGAGAAGATTCTCTGTCTGGCCTAAGTCGCGCACATACAGAGCTAAGATAGGGCCGATTGATTGGGCTGAAAATTGGATGACAAAACTAGTCAGAAAGAGGTTGACCAAGAGATAGGGATATTTAACTGATGTAAATAATTCCTTTGTTGGAATGGCCTTTTCCTTGGCTACTGGTTGAAAATCTTCCTTGATAAAGCAAATAGTCAAAACAGCAGCTAAGAATAGAAAACTACCAACCAGTAAGAAAACAGTACGAATGCCAAATAATTCTGCGATAAATCCCCCGATAAAGGGACCAGTTAGAGTACCTGCAACTACGCCTGTAGACAAAGTACCTAAGGCAGTTCCTGATTTCTCCTTGGGAACCTGACTGGCTATCAAGGCCGTTGCATTGGGAACAAAACCCGCAAATACACCATTCAGTAAACGAAGAAAGATTAACCAATAAATATTGGGCACAAAAGCCAATCCCCCCATAGTGATAGTCATGGCCAGACCAGCACGAATCATCATGGGTTTTCGACCGTATTTGTCAGCAAGGATTCCCCAGATAGGAGAAAAGAGCGCCGCGGAAATAGCAGAGACAGAAATAGCTAATCCTGCATAAAAAGCAGCTTGATCACTCCCTACACCTAGATTTTCCACAAAGATGGGCATAAAAGGTACAACCAAAGAAATACTGGCTCCAGTCAGAAAATTACCAAACCAGGCAATACGCAGATTATCCTTCCAGTTAATCTCTGTCATCTTGCTTACCTCCCTCAAGAAGGGTAAGCACTTGAGTAAGAAGCTGATCCTGATTGCCATTGTTGTCTAGAATTTGGCTGGCCAAATCTTTCTTTTTCTCTAAAGGCCACTGGGCTGCCAGACGCGACTCAGCTTCATCTTTGGACAAGTGGTCCCTTTTCATTAAGCGTTCTACTTGGACATCTCGGTCCACATAGATCAACCAAGTCTTATCAAACCAAGAGACGTAGTTCTGCTCAAAAAGTAGGGGAATATCCATGAAGAAAATCTCTTCTGTCTGAGCCAACTGTTCTCTCAACGTAGCTAGTTCCTCACGGATAATCTTTCCTTGGATTCGCTTAGACCATTCCTGTTCTTCAGTATTTGAAAAGATGAGACTAGCTAGGAGAGGGCGATTAAGTTCTCCGTTTTCAAGGATGATTTCTTGCCCAAAATGCTGGACTAGAGCCTGAAATAGACGACCACCAGGTTTCTGTAGTTGGTGGACGACTGCGTCGGCATCCACTACTTGAAAGCCTTGCTTTCTTAGAAAATTTGTCACGGTTGACTTACCAGAGGCAATTCCCCCAGTGATTCCAATGATTTTTCCCATCAATTCCTCCTTTGGCACTGAGGACAAAAATGGGTGCCTCGTCCACCTAGTTGGATTTTCTCAATGATGGTGCCACAGCGTACACATTCTTGACCAGCCTTGTCATAGACTTGATGAAAATCCTGCATGGTTCCATCTTCCCCAAAGGCATTGGTATAGGTCCGAATGGTGGAGCCACCTTTTTCAACAGCCTGTCCCAAAACAGCAATGGTCTTGTCATGAATGGCAGTCGCTTCTTTTGCTGTCAACGTCTGGGAAGGTCTAGCCGGATGAACCTGAGCTCGCCAGAGAACCTCATCCACATAGATATTGCCAAGTCCAGCTACCAAGGTTTGGTATAGAAGATGAGATTTGATAGGCTTTTTGGACTTAGCTAGGGCAGCTTGAAAGACCTGCACATCAAAGTCTTGTTCGCTTGGTTCAGGACCTAATTTTTTAGAAATAAAGTAGGCTTCCAAAAGGTCAGGGGCCAAGAGTTCCATAGTACCAAACTTGCGAACATCCTCATAAACAAGCGTGCCACCATCTTCAAACTGAAAGAAAACATGGGCATGCTTGCGTTCAGGTACTTGGTCTGGATAGTAAAAATACTTTCCCTCCATCCGCAAATGGGAAATCAAGATCTTGTCTGTCAGGTAGAAAAGTAAATATTTGCCACGACGTCCCATTGAATCAACAATCTGACCAGGCACCTCCTTTTGAAACTCGTCCAAATCCGTCTTAATCATCTTGGGATAGCGAATTTCTATACTCGAAATCTTCTTACCCAAAATCAATTTTTCTAAGCCACGACGAACGGTTTCAACCTCAGGTAATTCAGGCATAAGTCCTCCTTCTGTAAAAACAAGAAGCAGGCATGAGCCCACCTCTACTTAGTATTCTTTTTCATTATAGCCAAAGTCAGCCAAATCTAGCTTTTTATCGCGCCAGTTTTTCTTGACCTTGACCCAAGTTTCTAGGAAGACCTTGTCTCCTAGCATGAGTTCAATATCACGACGGGCCATGCTACCGATTTTCTTAAGCATAGTGCCACCTTTACCGATGATAATCCCTTTTTGGCTATCGCGCTCGACCATGATGGTTGCACGGATATGAACCTTGTCTGTCTCTTCATCTCGTTTCATAGAGTCAACAACTACTGCAACAGAATGCGGAATCTCTTCACGAGTTAGGTGCAAGACTTTCTCGCGAACCATTTCTGATACTAAGAAGCGTTCTGGATGGTCTGTTATTTGATCAGACGGGAAATATTGGAAACCTTCGTCCAAATTTTCACTCAAAATATCCACTAGACGAGACACGTTATTGCCCTGAAGGGCTGAGATAGGAACAATTTCCTTGAAGTCCATCTGATTACGGAAATCATCAATCTGAGACAAAAGCTGGTCTGGGTGAACCTTATCAATCTTGTTCACTACCAAAATGACAGGGACCTTGGCAGCCTTAAGACGCTCGATAATCATGTCATCCCCCTTACCACGCGCTTCATCAGCAGGCACCATGAAGAGAACAGTGTCCACTTCACGAAGGGTGCTGTAGGCAGATTCTACCATGAAATCTCCAAGAGCCGTTTTAGGCTTGTGAATCCCTGGCGTGTCGATAAAGACGATTTGCTCCTTATCAGTCGTGTAAATTCCCATGATTTTGTTGCGCGTTGTCTGCGCCTTGTCACTCATGATGGCAATCTTTTGTCCCATAACGTGATTTAAAAAAGTTGACTTCCCAACATTGGGACGTCCTAAAATGGCTACAAAGCCTGATTTAAAAGTCATAATTTCCTCTTACTGTTTAAAATATTAAATCCCAGATTCGTGGGAGAAAAATCAATGCGCCTGTTAAGGCTGCGAAAAGAGAGACCACTAATACCGCGCCAGCCGCCATATCCTTAGCATTTTTAGCTAACATAGAAAAGTGATAGTGACTGGCCAGATCCACCACATTTTCAATAGCAGAGTTGATAATCTCAAAGGCTACTACCAAGAAAATGCTCAATAGGAGAAAGAGCCATTCGATTCGTGACACCTGAAAAACAAAACCTGCAAGAATAACTACAAGAGCCGTCACTGCATGTTTTCGCATATTGCGTTCTTCCTTGATGGCAGTAAAAATTCCTGTGATAGCAAATTCTAAACTGGATATCAGGTCACGATTTTTCCATTTTCGTTTATTGTCTTGTGAGTCCATAGGCTGTCAAAATTTCTTCTTGTAAACCGAACATCTCCGCTTCTTCTTCTGGAGTGTAGTGATCATAGCCATTGATATGTAAAAAGCCGTGTACTGCCAAGAAGCCCATCTCACGCTCAAAGCTATGGCCATATTCCTCGGCCTGCTCATGTGCCTTATCGATAGAGATGAACAGTTCCCCAATATAGGCATCAAACTCAGACATCATCTCTGCTAATTCTGGATTTTCAAGCAAATCTTCCTCGTCAAAGGAAATTTCCAACTCTGGTTTATATTCAAGGCTGATAACATCTGTCGGACGGTCCGTGTCACGGTACTCCAGATTGAGTTCATGACTACGCTCATTGGTCACAAAAGTGACTGCCATCTCCTTGTCTTCTTTTCCTAATTTTTGGGCTGCAAATTCCAAAATCTCTTGGGTTTGTTGCAACATTTCTTTTGAAACTTGACCAGTTTCATCTACCATTTCAATATACATGTGCTTCTCGTTTCTCTTTACTTGGCTTTATTATACCACATTTCCATGATTTTATTCTACCTTTTTGATATAATACTATGGAATACAATCACAAGGAGAGAACGATGTCATTTGACGGATTTTTTTTACACCACATGGTTGAGGAATTGCGAAGAGAGTTAGTGAATGGTCGCATTCAGAAAATCAATCAACCTTTTGAACAAGAGTTGGTCTTGCAAATCCGTAGCAATCGCCAAAGTCATCGCCTGCTCCTCTCTGCCCATCCAGTTTTTGGACGCATTCAGCTGACCCAAACGACTTTTGAAAATCCAGCCCAACCTTCCACCTTTATCATGGTTTTGAGAAAATATTTGCAGGGTGCCTTAATTGAGTCTATTGAGCAAGTGGAAAATGACCGTATTGTAGAAATGACAGTTTCCAATAAAAACGAGATTGGGGACCATATCCAGGCTACCTTGATTATCGAAATTATGGGGAAACACAGTAATATTCTACTGGTTGATAAAAGTAGCCACAAAATCCTCGAAGTCATTAAACACGTTGGTTTTTCACAAAATAGCTACCGCACCTTGCTTCCTGGGTCGACCTACATCGCTCCACCAAGTACGGAATCTCTCAATCCTTTTACAATCAAGGACGAGAAACTCTTTGAAATCCTGCAAACACAGGAAACGACAGCTAAACATCTTCAAAGCCTCTTTCAAGGTCTGGGACGCGATACGGCAAATGAATTGGAAAGGATACTGGTTAGTGAAAAACTATCTACTTTCCGTAACTTTTTCAATCAAGAAACCAAGCCATGCTTGACTGAGACTTCCTTCAGTCCAATTCTTTTTGCAAATCAGGTGGGAGAACCTTTTACCAGTCTTTCTGATTTGTTGGACACCTACTATAAGGACAAGGCTGAGCGCGACCGCGTCAAACAGCAAGCCAGTGAACTCATTCGCCGTGTTGAAAATGAACTTCAAAAAAATCGTCATAAGCTTAAAAAACAAGAAAAAGAGTTACTAGCGACAGACAATGCTGAAGAATTTCGTCAAAAAGGGGAATTGCTGACAACCTTCCTCCACCAAGTGCCTAACGACCAAGACCAGGTTATCCTAGACAACTACTACACCAACCAACCTATCACGATTGCACTTGATAAGGCTCTGACTCCCAACCAGAATGCCCAACGCTATTTCAAACGCTATCAAAAATTAAAAGAAGCTGTCAAATACTTGACTGATCTGATTGAAGAAACCAAGGCCACTATTCTCTATTTGGAAAGTGTAGAGACCGTCCTCAACCAAGCTGGGCTGGAAGAAATCGCTGAAATCCGTGAAGAATTGATTCAAACAGGTTTTATCCGCAGAAGACAGCGAGAGAAAATTCAGAAACGAAAAAAACCAGAACAGTATATGGCGAGCGATGGGAAAACCATCATCTATGTCGGACGCAATAACCTGCAAAATGAGGAGCTAACCTTTAAAATGGCCCGCAAGGAGGAACTTTGGTTCCATGCCAAGGACATTCCTGGAAGCCACGTTGTCATCTCAGGCAACCTAGACCCATCTGATGAAGTCAAGACAGATGCAGCAGAGTTAGCTGCCTACTTCTCTCAAGGGCGCCTGTCGAATCTCGTGCAGGTAGATATGATTGAAGTCAAAAAACTTAATAAACCAACTGGTGGAAAACCCGGCTTTGTCACTTACACAGGACAAAAGACCCTCCGTGTCACACCAGACCCCGAAAAAATCATATCCATGAAAAAATCCTGATTTTACTTGAAATCAGGATTTTCTTTTACATTTTACTCTGCAATCAAGGTTTCCAAACCAACCTTCATCATATCAGTGAAGGTATTTTGGCGTTCTTCTGCAGTCGTGTCTTCATCTGGATTGACCAAGCTATCAGAGATAGTCATAATAGCTAAAGCATCAACATGGTGTTGAGCAGCAAGATAGTAAAGAGCTGCTGCTTCCATTTCCACAGCCTTGACTCCCCATTTACCAAGTTCGATGTTCTTTTCAAAGTAGTTTGAATAAAAGACATCAGAAGACAAAACGTTCCCAACGTGGGTGGTCATACCAAGTTCTTTGGCGATATGGTAGGCCTTGTCCAGCAAATCAAAGCTAGCGATTTGTGGGAAATCGTACTGTGGCCAGTCATTGCGGATGATGTTAGAGTTGGTTGCAGCTGCCTGCGCCAAAACCAATTCACGAACGTGGACATCTTCATTCAAAGAACCTGCAGTTCCCACACGGATCAATTTCTTCACTCCGTAGTCCACAATCAACTCACGCGCATAAATCGAAATCGATGGCATCCCCATCCCAGTTCCCATGACGGATACACGGTGACCCTTGTAAGTACCAGTGTAACCAAACATGTTACGCACTTCGTTAAAACAAACAGCATCTTCAAGGAAATTCTCCGCAATAAACTTAGCACGAAGAGGATCCCCAGGAAGAAGAATTTTATCAGCAATTTCACCCTGCTGAGCAGCAATATGGATAGACATAATATAAGATACCAAACCCGTCAAAAAGCAAAGGGAAAATAGGAGTTGGGTGCAGTGAGCGATGCTCGCTAGACCAACTATCTTTTTCCCACTGTTTTTAGGGTGGGTTCAATTCCTTTCTTTCTTAATTTTGATGATATTGAGAAGATTAGACCGGCTTCAATTCAAGCCCGAACTTCCCTTCTCTTCTGAGTTTTTAGAAAAGTTTTCCGCTCGTGTTCAAATTAGAACACCTCACTCTACCTTTCTTTTTTTATATTCAGGATAGCGACAGAGAATAAAGTAAAAATAGGAAACTGATGACGCATCGCAGATGCTAAACAGTTTATCTTTTTTACACAGTTCTCCGCCCGTATTCAGTTCAGCAAATACGGTTTACCCATCCTTTCTTTCTTAATTTTGATGATATTGAGAAGATTAGAGCGGCCTCTATTCAAATCCGAACTCCCCTTCTCTTCTGAGTTTTTAGAAAAGTTTTCCGCTCGTGTTCAAATTAGAACACGCGCTCTACCTTTCTTTTTTTATATTTCATAGCTAGGAAAAATCGTATTCAATCATAACTCCGATAAGCCTACTTCTTTTTTATTTCAAACAGTTATTGATAAATTGACAATAGTTTTTAATCTTTTAAGATAAATCTTTGATTAGAAGAAACGGTCGTTCTCTATCTTATTACTTTATTCTTTGACTTCTGACACAGTATGCTAGCCCAAGGAAAGCGGTCTAACATTTTTGCAAATTCATAGGCTAAAACAGCTGTTACTAAGAGATACGGAAGAGAATCCAAAGCTAGCCCAGTGAAACCGATTACTAATCCGGTTGCAGAAATGGGCGCCCTCAAGGTCACAGACAAAAAGCAAACCGATCCCAAAAGTAAAACGGTTGGCTGACTGTCCAAACCTAGAATCATTCCCAAGAGAGCAGCTCCAGCCATCCCCAAAGCAAAAGATGGCGTAAGAGTACCACCATAGGCCCCTGCCCAAAGGATAATAAGAACTACCACTGCTTTTAGGAAAAACATGAGAAGCACTGTTTGGGCACTGCTACCATTTAAAATTTCCTGAGCCATCATGCGTCCATTGCCAAGTAGATGTGGAAAGGAACTTGCAAGACCAACAAGAAAAAGAAAAGCTGAGGGCAATGTGAGAAGTATTCGTTTATCTTTTATTCTGTTTGAAGACGCTGCCTTACTTAAGCGACCAAAAAGCCAAGCTAGTGGGGTTAAGAAAAGAAGTAATAAGGGAATAATCCACATTTCCTTTAATGACCATGTTATCGCTGGAATCTGGTAGAGAGACTGATCTGAAATAACCAAGCCTGCTATATAGGTTGAGACATAGGTTGTCAAACCGACTAAGACAAATCGTTTAATAGATAGAGCAATTCCTAGGGTTTCAAAAACAAAGAAGACACTTGTTAATGGAACCTGATAAACAGCCGCTAAACCAGCACCAGCACCACAAGCAAGGAGAAAGATTTGATCCTTCTTAGACAGTATACATATTTTTCCAATTGGCCCTGCAAATAGAGTTCCAATCTCTCGTGGCGCAGCTTCTTTACCAATAGGCGCTCCCCCTCCAACTGCAATAATCTGCCAAATTGAATGAAATAGCTGTTTTAGAAAATGAAGCTTGTATTGTGAAGTCTCATCCTTCATCTGAGCTTTGATGGAATAAATTTTCGACCCTTTTTGCAAGAAGTACCAGACTAAGGACGAGCTAAGACCCACGATTATTAAACTTAGTCCTATCCGTGAGGAGGAAACTCCATCTGTCAAAAATCTACTATGATGCTCTGACTGACCAAAAGCTAGCCCCTCCACCATCTCTAAAAGATAATGGAGAAGAATACCAGATAAACCCGAAACTATTCCTTGTAGAATTACTGCTAGGAATAATCTAAAATTATAAGGGATTTTTCGAAAAATACTCCACAATTCTATTAACATGATTACAATTCAGCAAGAATCGCTTTAAGCAAGCCCTTGAAGTCACCTTTAACACGTTCCGTAACTTCCACAACTTCTTCGTGGTTGAGTTCTTCTTGGAAGCCTGCAGCATGGTTAGTAATACATGAAATTCCTAGAACTTTCAAGCCTGAGTGAGCTGCCACAATAACTTCAGGAACAGTGGACATACCGACTGCATCTGCTCCCAATGTCTTATAGGCACGAATCTCTGCAGGTGTTTCATAAGTCGGACCAGTTACACCGATATAGACACCTTCATCAAGCTTGATACCAAGTTTTTTAGCCACTTCATGGGCAGTAGCACGGTATTCTGGTGTATAGGCCTTAGACATATCAGGGAAACGAGGACCAAATTCATCCAAGTTTTCACCCATCAATGGGTTTTGCCCCGTCATGTTGATATGGTCTGAGATAGCCATCAAAGTACCAGGCCCATAACCAATACCACCAGCTGCATTGGTTACAATAACACCTTCGCATCCAAGAACTTTCATGACACGAACTGGGAAAGTCACGACCTCAAGAGGATTTCCTTCATAGAAATGGAAACGACCTTGAAGAGCCAAGACCTTGCGACCTGCAAGGTCACCATATACCAATTTACCAGCATGACCGACTACTGTAGAGCGGCCCCAGTTTGGAATCTCAGCATAGTCTACTACAACTGGATTTTGGATTTCTTCTGCCAATTCTCCCAGTCCTGATCCAAGGATTAGACCGAACTCAGGTGCTTGGATTCCCTTTTCTTTCAGGAAGGCAGCTGTTTCATTGATTTTATCTAAAAATGTCATTGTGTGTCTCCTTTATTTTTTTTTTAGCATTTGACCGATTTTGTCAAAAGTTTTAGCATTGCGAATGGTGATGTTGCGATAAAAAGGCATCTTGAGCAAGTACTTATGATAGGCAGTTGCATAGTAGGATTCTTCAGAAAATTTCCCCCAGAAAATACCAAGTTTTCCAAAATGAACGACTTCATCTTCCAGTTCCAAATTGTCTACTTTCTCAATGACTTGAGTCACATCCAAGCCCTCCGTGTAAAAGAGGACATCCTTTCGTGCCAAATCTTTGGTCCACCAATCTGGCAGATTCTTCAGCTCTTCTTCATAATCTTCATGACTCAGCAACGAAAAGCTCTGAATAAATGGATAATGGATTTCAAAGAAAGACTCTAACTTTTCAACCAATTGGGCTTTGGGATCTGTCGAAGTAAAGAAAATATTGCCACTGTTGATGTAGGTTTCAACCTTTCCCAGTCCCAACTCTGTCAATTCTTGACGAAGTTGCGCCATGACAACCTTATTCTTCCCACCGACATTAATGCCCCTAACCAGTAAAGCATAGCGCGTCATCTTATACCAATTTATCTAAGAAACTTTCCCCAATCATGGCAGTTTCAACACCAAAGTTATCGGCAATAGTCGCTGAGATATCTGCAAAATGTCCTACTGGAATGACACCATTTCCTTTAAAGGCAGGACTGTAGGCCAACAATGGAATATATTCACGAGTGTGGTCTGTTCCTGCATACGTTGGGTCATTTCCATGGTCCGCAGTAATCAAGAGAAGGTCGTTCTCTCTCATGGCTGCGATAATTTCAGGCAAGCGTTCATCGAACTCATGCAAACAATCACGGTAACCATGAGCATTACGACGGTGGCCGTAAAGGGCATCAAAGTCAACCAAGTTTGTGAATGAGAATCCTTTTTCAAACTCAGCAAGTCCCATGGTCTTCAATAATGTATCAATTCCGTGACTGTTTGACTTGTTGTGGCCCATATCATGGTTGATACCCGCACCGTTAAAGATATCATTGATTTTACCAACAGCGTAAGTGTCGATACCAGCTTCGTTTAATTTATCCAAAACAGTCGGTTCGAATGGGGATACAGCCAAATCACGACGGTTTGCTGTACGAGTGAAGTTACCTGGTTCACCTACATAAGGGCGAGCAATGATACGACCTAGAAGGGCAGGACGTTCAAGTGTAATTGAACGAGCGTATTCACAGATACGGTACAATTCGTCCAAAGGAATAATATCTTCGTGGGCAGCAATTTGCAAAACAGGGTCGGCTGAAGTATAGATAATCAACTCCCCAGTTTCCATCTGACGTGGTCCAAAGTCATCGATAACAGCCGTTCCTGAGTAAGGTTTGTTAGCTTCACGAATGACCTTACGTCCTGAAAATTCTTCGATTTTTGTAAGGATTTCTTCTGGGAATCCATTCCAGAAAGTATCAAAAGGCTCAGTAATGTTGAGTCCCATGATTTCCCAGTGTCCAGTCATAGTATCCTTACCAAGAGATACTTCTTCTAATTTTGTTGCATATCCAGTTGGATTGCTTTCAGCTGGAACAGTCTTAAGAGGAGTTTCTCGAGGAATATTTCCAAGACCAATTTTAGCCATGTTTGGGACATTCAAACCAACTGCTTTTGAAATGTGTCCTAATGTGTCAGAAGCTCCATCTGGAACCCCTGCATTGACAAAGTTATTAGCATCTGGTGCAGCACCGATTCCTACAGAATCCAGTACCACCAAGTGAATACGATTAAATTTTGACATAGTGTATCTCCTTATTATTTTGCTTTGCTTGAAGTTAAAATCTGAACTCCATCTCGTCCAGCTACGATGACCTTATCCACCATTTGGTTGAATAAGCCATGCTCTACGACACCAACGATATGGTCCAATTCTTGTCCGAAAGTAATTGGATCTTCAATGACATCCAAGGCAAGGTCAATGATAAAATTCTGCATATCGGTCACAAAACGTTGGCCATCTTTTTCACGGAAGCTTGGTTTATAGCCAGCGCGCTCAAACCGACGAAAGACCTGTTCTGCGCCGTACTGAACCACTTCTACAGGCAATTTAAAAGCACCTAGTTTGTCGACCAGCTTGCTTTCATCCACCACCCAAATGTATTCTTTTGAGGGCGTTGCCACAACCTTCTCCATCAGAAGGGCACCACCACCACCTTTGATTCCATTAAACTGACTATCCACTTCATCTGCCCCGTCGACTGTCACATCGACAAAGTCTACTTGGTCAATAGACTTGAGCGGGATATTAAGCCCTTCAGCCTGTTTACTAGTCACACTAGAAGTCGTTACAGCTGTAATCTGCAAGCCTTCTTCCTTAATACGACGACCGATTTCTTCGACAAAATAATAGGCAGTAGAACCTGTTCCCAGTCCGACAACCATGCCATCCTTGACAAACTCAGCAGCCTTGATACCTGCCATTTTCTTCAGATTTTCCACTCAAACACCTCCATTAAAGAGCTATTTCTATTATAACATGTATCCGTTTTTATTTCATGGATACACTAGAAAAACCCGAACATTTTTATTTCGGGTTTTGATGTCCTATTTAACCATGTCAGGATCGTAGTCATAAAATCCTGTATCAAGGAAACGGTTTTTAGGGTGTAACTTGCGTACTTCCTCATCCAGCAAGAAAGCTTGGTCATGGCTAAAGCTGCCCTCTTGGATCAAGCTACGCGCTTGGATAAAGAGTTTTGCAATCTCAACAAAGTTCTGACCTGGAGTGTAGAGCCCTTCTAGTTTCCAGTGAGTGAAACCATGCTCCACCAATTCTGTCAATTTAGTCATCAAATCAAGGTCATTGTTGGCAAAAATGTGGGTACCATGATTATCTTCAAAAATAGAATAGTGGCTCTCTGGATCACTTGGCTCAGCCAAAAAGAGGTCACGCTTGCGCGTCTTTTCATCATCGATATGCGTAAAGTTATAGTAGTTTTGCAAGAGTGGACGTTTAGAATGGTGAATAACACTAGCTCCGTAAACCAAAACTTCAGCAGGAATTTCCAAAATCTCTGGCATTTTGAAAAGTTCAGCTGATGGAATTTCACGCGCTAAAACAGCCTCAGATGCACCAGCCTTTTGTCCCCAGAAGTTGATCTGACGACTGCTTGTCACCATAGTTGAAGCATCATAGATGGTCTTAAAGGAATAACCATCGCGGTTGACTACGTAAAAGACACCTGCATCCCCAATCGTAATGTAGTCTGTCTTGATTTCTTCCAAAAAGTCTAAGAAAGGCTTGATACGATCCATCATATCTTGGTGCATGAGGGCGTTAACCGCAACAATCAATTCTTTACCTGCTTCATGAACCAACTTAGCAATTTCACGCAATTGGTCATGACTAAAGGTTGTTGGCAGACGAAGGCCAAAATCTTTCTCACCGACATAGATACGGTCTACTCCAGCTTCGAGTAGTTGTTCAACTTGTTCAATACTTTCAGCAGTTGCTGTAATGATAATCTTTTCCATAAGGAAAATTATACCACATTTCTGGAAAATCAGCTATGAATACTAGGAATTTTCTAAAAAGGCAAAGTCATTTTTTAAGGTTTGCAATCAAAAAGTGAACGGTAGCCAGCACCGTCCACTCTATTTATTAATCATATGTTTCTTCAACTAGGTGGCCGTCGTTCATAACATAAATACGGTCGACCTTATAAAGAAGGCGTGTATCATGAGTAATCATGACAACTCCTCTACCTTGTTCATGGGCAATGGCGGCCAACATTTCCGTTACTTGATAGGCCCTCTCTGTGTCAAGGCTGGCTGTCGGTTCATCTGCAAGAACGATACTCGGATTGTTATAAAGCGCTCTAGCAATTGCGGCCCGTTGACGTTCACCACCTGATAAAGCCTTGGGATACTGATTTTGTACCTTTTCCAAATCCAACAAGGCAAGTAACTCTTTTCGATCACTTTTACTATTTTTTCCCTTATCTAGTCTGTCAATCAAATCCAACTGTTCTTTGACCGTTAGAAAAGGAATTAAGTTTGAAGCCTGAAGAATAAAGCCAAACTCTCTAAAACGGAGGTCTGTTTTCTCCTTCTCCGTCAGACTGCCTGTTTCCTTCCCCTTTACCAAAATCTTTCCACTCGATGCTTCCTGAAGTTGTCCTAGAGTTGTTAGAAAGGTCGTCTTTCCAGAGCCTGAAGGCCCAACGATAGCTACGAACTCTCCCGCATTCAGCTGGAAATTCGTCTCATGCAGGGCCACGACTTTCATCTTTCCTTCCCCATACGTTTTTGTCACTTGAGTCATTTCAATTAATGCTGTCATACTATTCTCCTCATCATTCTGCAATCGCAGTAATCGGGTCCACATTTAGCAAGCGTGGAAGTGAAATGACGCCACCTAGCATGGCCATCAAGCAAATCACAAAGCTTAGGACAGAATAGGCTAACCAACTTGGGTAGAAAAAGAAGGTAGCTGGCAAGACTAAAATCACTCCTCCAATAGCCAGCAAGGCTAAAGCAATCCCCATACCAGCTAGGAGGAAGATTTGATAGAAAAGAGACCATACAATGGTTTTGATCTGTATTCCCTGAGCCCGCATTATTCCATAAAGTCCTAGTTTTTGGATGGTAATGATATAGACAAAAATCCCCACAATCAAGCCTGTGATGACAATCATAGCGAGAATCATCCCTGAGAATACATTAACTTGAGGTGTGTAACCAGGAATTTTCGATATCATTTTTGGAATAGAAATCTGTTTCAGTCCATCGCCAGCCAATTCTATATCATTTTTCAATACCAAGGCGGAGATAGATTTATTAGATTTTAAAGTTCCTTGTAAGGTCCAATAAGTTGTCAGATTCGTAAAGACAACAGGCTCTGTAAAAAATTTATTTCCTTGAGTCAGCCCTACAATCTTGTAACTTACCTCGCTTCCATTGAGCTGAATGTCATCACCTAGCTTGATTCCATAATTCTCAAAGGACTGATCCACAACCACCTCGTCGTCCCCTTCAGGATAACGCCCCTCCTTCAAACTAGGTGAAATAAAAGAGTCCCACTCCTGAGCAAAGATGGAAACATTGACCTTTTCACTATCATCGACTAGATTGGTCACAGCGAACATATAACCCAGTGGAGCTGCCTCTTTAGAACTCTTATCCTTATAATACTTTTCAGGAATAAAAGATGCCGTCAAATTATCATTTGCGTAGTCAGATAAAACCACACCCGTCGCTTGCCAATTATCAATAGCGGCTCGGTTGTTTCGCACAAGACCAAGAGCTAAACTGGTCATAAAAAAGACCATGAAAGCGATAAGAAAAATGGTAGTTAGAATCAAACTATATCGAAGTTTGTTTTGTAATATTTCTTTGATAGCAAGATACATGCTTATCTCCTTTAACTTTTCCAAGAGGTATCGGTTAGACACCCCGCTACTATAAAAATAGAGAGACAGAAAATCTGTCTCTCTATTCAAAACAAATCTCATTAATCAAATTAAATAAAATCAAGAAAATAAGGAAACAATTTTTCGTAAAAAAGAATCATTTAGTAACTCTATTCCCTTACAAATATAAGTAATTATGTATATTAATAAATATTAGGTGTCCACCCATCTTATCATTTTCACATTATGGTGTCAAGAAAAGTGATTTTGAAAAGGGACTTTATTCTTTTTGTAACCTTTCTGTAATAATTATCTGCTGAAAAAATGATAAAATAGTTATGTACCTGTAAGGAGAGAATCATGTCTGCAAGAAAACTAAAAACTCATGAATTTGAACATATTGAAGAAACAGTGCAAACTCCACTCTATCAAGATTATACACCTGAAACATCAATGGGAGCAAATGTAAAAGAAATCCTATTTTTTGTTAATATTGCCTGTTTTGGTATCTTTATGGCACTTTTCAGCTTTATCTTTTTAGCTTTAAAATTGAATACGACTCTATCGTTTATAGCTGCTATGTGTGTAAGTTTTGCCCTTTTAAAATTACAAAGAATGATTATTAAACAAAAAATGACAAAATAAAGGTTGGTCTTTGTGCCAGCCTTTTTCTTATATCTGATAGAAAAAGACAGAGTAAAACTGTCTTTTTTTATCTATTCTTACGTTTCGAGGGAGATTGAATTGCAATCTTGACTTCAAAAATCGTTCCTCTTGGTTTATTATCCTTAACTGTAATCGTTCCTCTTAAGGAATCAACAATCTGCTTGGCCAAAGATAATCCCAAACCAAAACCACCTTTCTGACGAGTTCTTGCCTTATCAACACGATAGAAGCGATCAAAGATTTTCTTTTTATCTGTAGCCGAAATACCAATACCATTATCAGATACAGTAAGATAAAGATGCCGATCTGTACAATGAACAAGAAACTCAATCTTTCCATCTTCTTCTGTATATTTTATTGCATTATCAAATAAGATTGTCATTAACTGTTTGAGAAGCAACTTATCTGTCATAATAGGACGGTAAATTCTATTTTCAGATTCAAAGACTCGGTCATTTTCCGAAGCAATCAAGCCATAGTTCGTAAAGGTCGTTTTAAAGAACTGTGGTGGTACTTCCGCTATTTCTGGTTTTATTCCATCATCACGACGGGCTAAGTTAAGAAGATTTGTTGTTAAAAAACGCATATTTCGAACTTCTTCAAGACTGGAAGCGATACTCTCACTAGACTCCATAATGGTCGCTTCGGGTTTTCTAAACAAATTCTCCAAACGATTTTGCAGTACTGCTAAAGGAGTTCTCAATTCATGACTGGCATTTTCCACAAAAGATTTCTGCTTTTGCATGCTTTCCAATAATGGTTTTACACTGACACGTGCTAAGTAAAGACTAGCTATCAAGGATAAAAGCCAAAAACTTGCCATCACAACCACAATTAAATGCTCGTGATTTTGACTAATTTGTTCTAACTGACTAGTGTTAATCAAGACAGTCGCATATTTGACATTGGTTGAAACTGAAGATGTAGTGGTCTCCATCAAAATCATACGATAGATTTCTTCCTGACCATAACTATTGACAACTTGGATTTGCCGAATGTGATTCAACTCTCTTTTTTCTAACTTAATCTTATCTAGGCCTAAAAAACGATTTCCTAATAAAAGCTGGTTAAAATCCTTATCAAAAAGTAAAACTTCTGTATTAGAGCTGACATTGGTTTTTATTTCAGCCTTATTGGCATCAGCTGTCGCTGGTTCAATGTTCTTGACTTCCTCAGTAGCTCGATTCAAGGCTAACTGAATAACAGCTTGAGGGCTTCCACTTAAGGCATGTAACTTCTCATCCACCGAAGTATAAAGACTCGAATGCATGACCTGCAAAATAATCAGAGTCATGGTAGAGAAAATCAGAGTGAAGACACCAAAGTTGCGGATAAAATAACTAAAGTCATCCGCATACCATGTTTTTTTTAGTTTACTGAACATCTTTTAAAATATACCCAACACTACGCAAGGTTTGCAAATTCTCTGCAAAAGTGGTTCCTTTTAATTTCTTACGGACTTTTGAAACATAAACTTCGACAACCGAAATCGTTGTGTCACTATCAAATCCCCATAGACGATCAAAAATCTGAGTCTTGGGTAAAATAACATTTTGATTTTGAAGGAAATAGACTAATAAATCAAACTCTTTCCCCAGCAATTCGACAGGAGTATCTTCAACCTTAACGGTATTTGTTGACAAATTAACTACAATATTTCCATAAGTCAAGGTATTTTCATTAAACTTACCTGAACGTTTGAGAAGGGCTTGAATCCGCATTTTGAGTTCTTCTAGGTAGAAAGGTTTGGTCAGATAATCATCTGCTCCCAGTTCAAATCCATGTCCCTTGTCATCCAAGCTTTCCTTGGCAGTCATAATCAGAACTGGTGTCATAATTCCCTTTTCACGCAATTCTTTCAAGACTTGGAAGCCATTTTTTTCAGGCAACATTAAATCGAGCAAAATCAAGTCATAGACGCCACTTTCAGCTTCGTAGAGACCTTCTTCCCCATCAAATACCTGCATGACATCCGCAAAATCGTCTAAAAAGTCAAATACTGAATTTGACAGGCCTAGGTCATCCTCAACCAATAAGATTTTTATCATGAGAAACTCCTCCTTATTAAAACCATTATACCAAATTTGCCTTAAAAAAAACTCAACTCTCTGCATTTTACATGAGATAGCTGAGTTTTCTTTTTATTTTAGGCTTATTTATGCATTTCCGTATTGAAGAACGACTGCTTCCACTGCAGCTTTTTCACGGTTAATCAAGTCAACACGCGCTGCAATGTCCTTGATTCCCATACCGATGTTACGGCTAAGAGCAAGGTCAGAAAGTTGTGGTTCAAAGAATTCCTTGTACTCTGCCAAGCGTTGCTGAGTTTTAAAGATGTGTGATGGGAAGATAACAAAACTATCAAAACTCATATCACCACCAAGAGCTGCCTTAATCCAATCCCAGTTTTCACGCGCCCATACCCAAACAGTTTCTTGAGTAGCTTGGTGTCCGAGGAATTGGAGGTACCATGAAGAAAGGTCTTGTGGCTTGACGATAAATTTGTCCTTCCAAGTTGCAAGAAGAGTTTGAATATTTTCTGCATCTATGCTGTACGCAAGAGCGCCTGCTAACTGGCGTTTGAAGACCGCATCCGTCGCATGAGTGTAAAGGTCAAGATAAGTGGCTACCAATTCCTTAGTCTCATGATGTTTCATCTCATTAATCAGAACTTGTGAGCGAATAGCTGCTGGAAGTCCTGCAAGATTCTCCTTGTGAGTCGCGAAGATTTGGCTAGCGACTTGACTAGCTTCTGCATCATTTGAGCGAATCATCATAGAAACAGCCAACTGACGAACCAATTCGTCTTCATCTGATTCACCATCTTTAGCTTCAAAACCAAGACGGTCATAGTTGTGACGAGCCAATTTAGCTACCAATACTTTAAAGGCTGTTTCAGCTTCTGTTCCTTCATCGATAAAGCGCTCAAGGGCAGAAATCACTTGAGAAACGGCTGAAACGACAAGGTAAGATTCTTCTTTAGCAAGTTTATCAAGGACTGGGAGCAAGTCAGCATAAGAAATGTGCCCTGCTTCAGCAAGCAAACGACGTTCTTGAACGATTTGAAGTTTACTTGTGTTATCAAGCTCAACTAGGTCAGCAAGAATAGCATCTAACAAGTCTCCTTGATAGTCTGTAATATAGTGGGCTGTATTTTTAGTATTGAAACGAAGAGCTCCATCATTTTCGGCAAGAAGGGCTGCGTAGCCAGGTATTTCGATACTTTCAGTTTCAAGTGTATCAGGTAAACCTTTCCAGTTACTATTGAGTGGCACAACCCAGAGACGGTTCTTATCTTCGTGCTCACCAATGAAGAATTGTTTTTGTGAAATCTTCAAGACATCATGTTCAACTTTGACAGTGAGAACTGGATAACCAGGCTGTTCCAACCAAGAATCCATGAAGGCTGCGACATCACGGCCTGATGCTTGTCCAAGGGCATCCCAAAGGTCACTACCAATGGTGTTGCTGTATTGGTGTTTTTCAAAGTAAGCGTGCAAACCTTTAGCAAAATCAGCATCGCCGAGCCAACGGCGAAGCATGTGCATGAGACGGCTTCCTTTGGCATAGACGATAGCGCCGTCAAAGAGTGTATTGATTTCATCTGGATGTTTAACTTCGACGTGGACAGACTGAACACCATCAGTCGCATCGCGTTCAAGAGCGTGAGGTACTCCACCTGTTTGGAAATCTTCAAAGATATTCCAGCTTGGTTCAATAGCATCCACACAGACGTACTCCATCATATTAGCAAAGCTTTCATTGAGCCAAAGGTCATCCCACCATTTCATAGTTACGAGGTTACCAAACCATTGGTGAGCCAATTCATGGGCCACAACAAGGGCAACTTGTTGACGGCTGGCAAAGGTAGAGTTCTCATCCACAACCAAGTAAACTTCACGGTAGGTCACAAGACCCCAGTTTTCCATAGCTCCAGCTGAGAAGTCAGGAAGGGCGATGTGGAGAGATTGAGGGATCGGGTACTTAACTCCATAGTAATCTTCGTAAAACTCGATAGAGCGAACAGCGATATCCAGTGAGAAATCAAGGTTTGATAGTGGATGAGCTTTGGTTGAGTAAACACCTACAAGAGTACCATTTTTAGTTTTAGCCGTCACACCTTGCAAATCACCCGAAACAAAGGCTAACAAGTAAGAAGACATGCGAGGTGTTGTCTCAAACTTCCAGATACCTGTTTCCTTACGGTTTTCAACATCGATTTCTGGCATGTTAGACAAGGCCAATTCACCTTCTGCTTGGTCAAAACGTAGAGAGAGGTCAAAAGTTGCTTTGGCTTCTGGCTCGTCCACACATGGGAAGGCTTCGCGAGCAAAATGGCTCTCGAACTGAGTTGACAAGACTTCCTTCTTGACTCCATCAACTGTGTAATAAGAAGGGTAAATCCCTGTCATGTTGTATGTAATTTTTCCTGAGAAAGCGATAACCACTTCAACTTGACCAGCCTCAGCTAATTCAAAATGAAGGGCTTCATTGTCATGATCAACTGTGAATGGGCGAGCTTCCCCTGCAACTTCTACAGAAGCGATTTCCAAGTCTTTTTGATGAAGGGAAATACGGTCACTCTGTGCTTGACCACTAATAGTCACCTTTCCTGAAAAAGTCTTAGTCTCACGACTCAAGTCTAAAAATAAATCATAATGTTCAGGAACAAATTGCTTAATAAAATGTTCAACTGCTTGCATAGTTTTCTCCTATTCTAAGTTTAAGAGCTAGAGCTCTTCTTCAAACAAACTTATTATATCATGTTTTGCTTAAGAAAAAAGGATTGGACGGCGATTTCCAAAACTTTCTTCCTTCTAATAGTCTACAGTGGGTAGACCTTGCGAAATTCTTCTAAAACAACCTTGCTTTCAGGTGTAAAAGTCAGTCCTGCTTCTCTCAGCCACTCGGCGAAACAATCCTCATGAACCTGACGCCAATAGGCTAAGGATTTGTCACCTTCCCCTTCCTTAAAGGCATGTTGAGCAGAAACTTGATTGAAGGGCTGAACGGAAACCCTTGTAATTTCGACAATGCAGACAGACTGATTTTGACTGTCTAAAATAACATCAAATGTTCCTTCTTGCGGAAGGGGTTCGTCTTCTAGCGCGTAGAGGTCGTATGCCGAGGCGGTTGCTGTCTTTTCTCTTTTTAAAACCAAATCTGCTAAAAGGTCTGGTTCCACTCCAAAAGCCCAAGCATCGATTTCATCTCCTATAGAGGGGTTAATTTTCTTGTAGGCATTCCACATTTCTTGCGGTGTCATGGGTGCTCCTTTGTAATTTTTTACTTTCTTCTTTTATATGTTTAAGATGGTCTGGATGGTCAATTTCTAAATCAAAAATCTCCGGAATAGAGCTGTAATGGAGAATGCATTCGATACCCATCTGATTCATTTTTTGTATGAAAGAAGCATTCAGATATCCTGCTACAGCAAAGTCAATATTTTTAATCCTTGCTTTATCCTGCATCTGTATTAACATATCTAACATAATTGGACTTTCCATATCATGCCATTGACTGTTTCTCACAGTCGCAAAAACAAAAGAAGTCAAATCATTCATTCCAACTACAATATTTGAAATACCCGTTTCCAGTATGCTGTCTAAGTCAAAATACGCTGACGGTAATTCAATCATCGTGCCAACTTTCCCAGTAAAACCATGCTGACGTAATACTGTAATAGCTTGCTTTAACTGCTCAGCATCATTGACAAAAGGAAAGATAACAGATAGATTGGGATTGTTTTGATAAACTTCTGTAACTACATGTGCTTCAGCCTGAAATTCATCCGGACACGCCAGCAAACGCCTAGTTCCTCTATATCCAAATAAGGGATGATTTTCATCAAAATACTCTTTAGTCCCCTTTAGACAATTAGCTTCTGTATTCGTTAATTCAGAAAAACGATACCAAACTTCTTGATCTGAGTACAGGGAGCAGATAGTCTCTAGATAATCTTTTACAAATTGCTGACAACTTGCTAATATGATGTTTTGATTAAGCTCTCTCAACAAGTATTCCCCACGAATCATGCCAACATGATGAAATAGTTGTGGGGAAACTTTTTCATCAAGTTTTTCGCCACTAAGAGCAAGTTGCTTCCTCATCATTCACCTTCCAATTCATGTAAGAAGTCTTGTCCAGTTCTGGAAATCCTAATAATTCAGACTTAACCTTCAAGACTAATGGCGATGCATTTTCTTCTGTGATCACTTGAATATCCAGCCAACTCCTCCTACTTCAAAGACCAGCCACCATCTATTGTCAATATTTGTCCTTGCATGGCACTCGCTTTCCCACTTGCTAAGAAAAGGCTAATCTCTGCTATTTCCTCTGGTTCAATCCAACGCTTGATTGGTGTTTCACTAGCAACCCAGTCAGCCAATCCACCTGGCTCAAAGTCCGCAGCGGTCATAGCTGTCTTGACTGCTCCTGGAGCAATACCAAAGACCTGAATCCCAGCTTCTGCATAGTCCAGGGCCAACTGCTTAGTAAAGCCAGCTAAGGCATGCTTAGATGAGGTATAGGCGTGACCACCTCCACCTGCTAGGCTAGAAGCGATAGAGCACATATTGATAATAATCCCTTTTTTATTCTCTAACATTTTAGTCAAATAATACCGAGTCAACTCTACTGGAGTAACGTAGTTGATTTCAAAAATCTCTTGAATTTCCTGCGCTGTTTGTTCTAAGAGTGGTTTATAATCATCCAAAACTCCAGCAGTATTGCACAAAACATCCACCTGAGGACACCAGTCAAAAATAGGCTCTAAGTCCAAGGTTAAATCTCTCTGTAAAAAGTGGAAATCACCCTCTAAGAGTGGATTTTCACCTTGGTCAACTCCATAAACTTGATAGCCATTCTCTAAAAAGAGGCGAGCTTGAGCCAGACCAATCCCTGAACTCACTCCTGTAATCAATACACGTTTAGTCATTCACTTCTACCCAATCTGTCGCCAGAACATCACAAGGTGTCGGACTCCACATGGAAAAACCTTCTCCTTCTCCAGACACGTTGATTAGGAAATAAGGTGTCACTTCAAGTGCAACCCCGTTTTGTTCAATGGTGTCAAAAAGTTGGACATAGTTTTCAGCACCTCCCCAACCAGTACGTACGTATTTTTTCTTAGCCTTTAACCCAGGTAGAATTTCTTCAAATGTCATGGTTTTCTCCTTTTATATCGATAAATCTTCACTTCATTATAACAAAAAACCGCTTTACAACGACCTTTTGACTGTGTATTAGTTAAATAAACTAATAGCTATCCAATTTTTAAATTATTTAAGTTCAATCAGTTTATTATAAATTTTTTCAGTTAACTCTTTCTGCTGTGTTCCAGTTAAATAGTGTGATGTACGAATTAAAACTGTTCCATAAACATAGTGTGAACCAGGATTTAAAGCAGTACCATCAAATGCGCTAATATATGTGTTGCGTTTCTCAGCTTCTTCTTTTGTCTTATACACCTCTACATTTCCACCAGCATCATTTCCTTTCTGAACAATATCAGAGCCCTCTACTGAATGTGTAACTTGAGTGTCAACAAAATATACAGACGCTGTATACCCACCTTGTTTATTCAATTTATTATTTGGATCGTTATTTTCAGTAACAGACTGTACTCCTGTAATTGAAGAAATTTCTTTGAGTCTTTCTTCAACAAAAGTATTAGATGGATTTGTAATTTGTTTTAGTTGAAGAATACTATTTTGATAAAGAGTCTGTTTGTCAGATAAATTCTTTATTGTTTCACTATAGTCCACTGGCTTGCTTAATTCTTCTATTTGCTCCTCAATCTTAGCAGTTGATTTCTCCATTTCTGGTACTTTTCGAAGCGAATTCTGACTATCTTCAATTGCTTTTTTTAATTCTTCTAATTTTTTTGAATCCAATGGCTCTTCGCCAATTTCAATTACCTTCTCAGCCTCAGCTATTTGGCCTTCAACCTCTTTATTTTTGTCTTTTAAATCTCTAACTGTATCTTCAAACTTAGTTACAGCAACCCTGTAGGGGGCATAAGATAAAAAATAATATCCCAAACCAGAAATTCCTACAATAAGACACATTGACAATATAATTATTTTTTTCTTCATTTTAATCTCCAAAAAATATTTAATATCTTCATAATTCTACTATATTACCCCAAAACACGCAACAAAAAACCGCTTTACTACGGCTTTTTGACAATGATTTATTCTATTCTTCCATCATTTACATAATTACCAGGTTAATCCAGCTGCTATAATTTCTTTCTTAGAGGCAAATTTACCATTTGGTCTGTGCCATCTGCCTCTTGAGTCCCTAAAATAACCGCCTGAATTTGCTGCTTGCGTATTTGATTCCTGACTTTCTTCCTTTTCTTGTTCTGCTTGACGAGCCTTCTCTTCCTCTTCTTTCGCTTTCTTCTCGGCTTCTGCTTTTTCCTCCGCCTCTTTCTTAGCCTGTTCCTCAGCTTCCTTCTTAGCTTTTTCTTCGGCTTCTTTCTTAGATTTTTCTTCTTCATTTTCGACTGTATTTTTGGCAGTACCGTCCAAATAGTTAATTTCTGCATTGGCCGAAACATTGTCCAAAATAACATGCGTCACAGAGTACTTATCATCCTTTTCCCTGCTACTCCCCAATTTAATCTCCAAGAGTTTACCATTTTCATCAATGCCTACATATTGCAACTCAATTTTTCTTGGAATCAGCTCATCTTTCTGATAAATTGGCGTCACCTTGTAATCAAGATAGTAGTTAGGATGATTAGCAAGCCATGAATCCAATCTATTTTCATAATAAAGTATGCTTTCTTGATTAGTATCATCTGTACCATAATATGTTCCAGCATTAAGCCAGTTAGTCATAGGGACCAAGTTTTTCTTTTCATCGTTCAATCCACTAAACTGATATCCAATCAAATGGCCTCTATTCATTAACCAAGCCTTTTTGGAGCCATCTCCATAGTAAAATATATAGTTATGCCACCCAACTGGATTATAACTAATCTTAGGCTCTCTTTTTTCAGTTGGCTCATCGCTATCTTTTAGCTGAATGTGAGCACCCGTCGCGCGATTTTTAGAATCTAGTTCGCCAAGTTCAAGCTGTTTTTCACTTTTAAAAGGCAGTAGACCCGCTTCTTTAAACAACTTTTCATCAAACTTGGCTTGTTTTTGTTCCACTTTTACTTCTGGAACTTTTGCTTCTTCCTTATGACCAGAACAAGCCGCCAAGGTAAAGACTGATAAAAAGGCTAGACTTGCATAAACCAACTTCTTCATATTTAACATCCTTTAGCATTTTTATTACATTTTACTATAATATATCAAAATAATCAATTGTATTATATGTTATTATTGTTAAAAACCGCTTTGCAACGGCTTTTTGACTATACTTCACTCCATTTTATCTTCTTAAACCCACGGAAAAATAAAAAAACGACAACCACTTTTCAGCAGTTATCGTTGCTTATCTTTTAATCTTTTCCACCAAGTCGACTATTGATATTCATCATGATACTAGCTATTTTTTCACCCCAGTACGGATCTGATGCGTAGCGAACATTCATTCCTGTCGCTTTATTTCCAAGGTGATCTCTTCCACGGTCAATATAGTTCTCACGAATCCACTTGGCCGCACCAAGAATTCCTTTATCTACATCATCAAATTTCTTAGCTGAATCATAGGGGCTGGTATCGTAGGCAGCAATTCCGAAGAAGTTATTTTTATCATTAGCAATTTGGCTACGTCCCCAAGCACTTTCTAGCGCACTGTGAGCCATTAAATAGAGAGCATTGACACCATAACGTTTTTCAGCTTCTTTAAAAATTGCTCCTTTACCAGCAAGACGGCTGTTTCGGATATTCATCATCGAATAAACTCTATTTAATTCATCCGCACTATAGTTGGTTGGTTCAGTTAAATTCTTGAAAAGGAAACGATTTTTGATAGTAAACCCATCGAAATGTTCTCCATCCTTTGAATAATACTTCTTACCAATTTTCATGGCTGAAGTATGTGGAGCTACCCGAATACTAGTGTATGGAGAAAGTTCATGATATAGGAATCTTCCGTCAGTAGTATAGTGAGGAATAAACTCACTTCCTTCCTCAACTAAAGTCAAATCGCTTTGATTCATATAACCGGATAAACCTGATATTGAAACAGCTAGGCGACTACCCTTGGTTTTAGAGCTATCATAGGTCACAATACTTCCCTGATTGACATAGCTCAAAATATCTCCTGATTCGCTATAAATATAGGCTGTGATTGGTTTAACCTTAAAATATTTTGGGATTTGAATCCACTTTCCGTTATCTTGGAAGAAGTACTCTTTATTTTTGATGTTAAAACCACCAGTAACATAGCTTCCATCTTCTTTTAGGTAGTACCATGCATTGTAGTTAGAATCAAAAATCCATTCATTCTTTGCCATATAACCACCTGATTTTAGGTAATAAGCACCAATCCATTCACGTGAAGCATGAGCACCACCTGATTTTAGGTAAAACCAGCTATTATAAGATTTATCAAAAATCCATTCTTTTTCAGCCATTGCTCCACTATTTTTTAGATAGTAAGCATTTTTCCACTGATTACTGGCCATCACACCATCATTATTAAAATAGTACCATGTGCCCTTAATCTTTTCCCATTTATTACGAAGGATCTTTCCTGAATCTGTAGCATAAAACCATTTATCAGTAATCTTTACCCAAGCATTTTGAACCATCGCCCCACTACTATTAAGAAGATAATCGTTCACTATAGCATTGCTAGCCATGACTCCATCTTGGTTGAAGTAATACCAAACATTGCCAATTTTTTCCCATCTATTACGAACAATCTTTCCTGAATCTGTAGCATAGTACCATTTATCCGCAATTTTTACCCAGGAATTTTCTACCATTGCTCCACTAGTACGAAAAATATAGTCATTAACAATAGTATTGCTGGCCATGATTCCATATTGATCAAAGAAATACCAGACACCCGCAATTTTTTTCCAATTTTTGATTGGTTGATTATTCTCATAAAAAAGCCATTTCCCATGCCCTTTCTGCCAACCATTCTTATGAGCTTCTTCAACTTTTTCTTTATTTGGAATAGCCTCTTTTTTAGAATTATTTTCTTTTACAACAACTGGTTCTTTCTTTTTTTCCGTCTCTTCAGTTTCATTCTTTGTATTTTCAACAACTTTTTTCTCTTCTGACGCTGGAGTCTGATTTTTATCTTTAGACTGATTTTTGTCCACAGATTGACTCTTATTCGTCGTTTGACTTTGGTCTGTTGTTTTACTATCTTCAGCAAAAACTGATGTTGTGGGCACAATTGCCAATGCAAGCACTGCCGTGCTTACAAGTAGTGTTCTCTTCATTTTACTCCCCTAAGTAGATATTCGTCTACATCATTCGTAATTAACTTTATTCTAACATAGTTAAAAGAAGAAAATATTACAAAATGATGAAAATTCTATTTCTTATTGACAATAAGGATGGTCTAGCTTATCTAAGGCTGGCTTTTACTTCCTTGCGTAGATTTTCTAGACTGCTGATGCCGTATTTGTCCATGACTTTTGGTAAATTTTCAATGATATCAGGACAGGCATATGGATTGGTAAAGTTGGCTGTTCCAACTCCAATAGCAGATGCTCCAGCCAGATACATTTCTAAGGCAGCTTCAGCCGAATCCACTCCTCCCATTCCAATGATAGGCAGGTCTGTTGTTTGGGCGACTTGGCGGATGAGTTTGAGGGCTACTGGAAATACTGCTGGACCAGACATTCCACCTGTTCCATTGGCCAAGATTGGTTTTCTGATTTTGAGGTCAAAGCGCATTCCAACTAGAGTATTGATCATGGTTAATCCACTTGCCCCCGCATCTTCTGCAGCTTTTGCGACAGTAACGATATCCGTCACACTAGGGGTTAGTTTGACATAAACTGGTACATCAGACGCTTCCACAGCTGCTTTCACCACATCATAAGCCAAATCTGGATCTTGACCAATCAAGAGTCCATGATTACAGTGGTCTACATTGGGGCAAGAAATATTGAGCTCAATAGCCTTTACATTGGTTGCCTTGGAAATACCATGAGAAACAGCTGCATACTCTTGTTTTGAAAAACCAGCCACATTGGCAATAATAGGAAGATTTGGATATTCTCTTTCCAGCCAAGGTAGCTTTTCAGCCAAAACAACCTCCAAACCAGGATTTTGCAAACCGATTGCATTGAGCATACCAGCGGGTGTTTCTGCCACTCTTGGAGTTGGATTGCCAAAACGTGGTTCAAGGGTTGTCGCCTTGATCATAATAGAACCTAAAAGGTCTAAATCATAGTACTTGGCATACTCTTGTCCAAAACCAAAACAGCCTGATGCTGGAATAATCGGATTTTTCAAATCCAAGCCTGGTAGAGAAACTTGTAAACGATTTCTAGTCATAATTTTCTCCTTATAATACAACTGTTCCTGTGCGGAAAACAGGGCCATCTTCACAGACGCGTTGGCTGACCGTCTCGCTTTCTGGTACTTTTAGGACACAGGCATAGCAAGCTCCCATCCCACAAGCCATACGAGATTCCAGAGACAGATAGGCCCTTGGGTGGTCATAAAAGGTTTGATTGATATACTTCATCATTCCAGGCGCCCCACATGAGTAAACAGCATCAAATTGATTGTCTAAATCCTTGATAACAACGGAAACATTTCCCTTGATACCATAAGAACCATCATCTGTCGTTACAAAGACTTGACCATATTGAGCTAATTCCGTCTCTAAAATAACAGCATCCTTATTAGCAAAACCGAGGACTGTCACTACTTTCACACCACGCGCATGCAATTCCTTGGCCACCTCAAGCAAGGGCGGAACACCAATCCCCCCACCAACAAGGAGAACCTGGCTCTGCTCATCAAGGTCAGACAAGTCAAAACCATTCCCCTGAGGCCCCATCACATCAAGAGTATCTCCCTGACTTAAGGTTGAGAAAATAGCTGTCCCAGCTCCCTCAATCCGATAAATGAGATGACACTGCTTCTTAAACTTATCGATAGACGAAATTGAAATAGGGCGACGCAAAAGATGGGCGTCATCAGGCACACGCAGATGAAGAAATTGGCCTGCTCGCATGGCTTCAACCATTTCCCCCTCTAGGACTAATTCAAAGATTGCTGGCGCGATTTCCTCCTGTGCAACCACCTTCATGGTTTCCAAACGAATTGCACCCAAACGTTTCTTACATGTGGGATTCATAACTTTTCCTCCTTAAATTTTAAGGGGACCAGACAAAGAAAAGACCTTGCTAGTGCAAGGCCTCAGTTAAAATCGTACAACAGAAGAGAGCACACTCAAAAAGTCTCCTCTAGAAAATTGTACTATTCTTTTATCTGACACCTTGTGAGTCTCTCTGGACTCCCCTTAAAGGTTAAATTTTTACTAGTATACTCTTTCAACCAAAAAAAGTCAAGTAGAAAACGAACATTCTACTTGACTTCACGAGATTATTTTTCACGAATGACTTCGACCTTGTAGCCATCAGGGTCTTTGACAAAGTAATAGTTAGGTGCAGTTCCTGGTAGACCATTTGGTTCAGTCACTTCATAGCCTTTGGCACTTTGCTCTTGATGAAGAGCTTCAAGATCAGGTGTACTTAAGGCGATATGGGCAAAGCCATCTCCAACCACATAAGGACCGTGATCGTAGTTATAAGTCAACTCCAACTCATAGTCGTCACCCTCAAGTCCTAGATAGACAATCGTGAAAGCATGGTCTGGAAAATCTCTGCGACGCAATTCTTTAAATCCAAAAGCATCTTGATAAAATGCAATTGATTTTTCAAGATTTTCTACTCGCAAGCAAGTATGTAGCATTTTTGAAGCCATATTTTTCTCCTTTATTATTAAAAAGACTGGGACAATCCTGTTCCAGTCTTATCAGTTATTATTTACCAAGTTTTGCTTTAGCTGCATCTGCAAGAGCTGTGAAAGCTGCTGCATCGTTAACAGCTAAGTCAGCAAGCATTTTACGGTTAACTTCGATCTCAGCCAATTTCAAACCATGCATCAATTGTGAGTATGAAAGTCCGTTCATACGAGCTGCCGCGTTGATACGAGTGATCCACAATTTGCGGAAGTCACGTTTTTTCTGACGACGGTCACGGTATGCATAGTAGTAAGAGTTCATTACTTGTTCTTTTGCAGTACGGAACAAGATGTGTTTAGCTCCATAGTAACCTTTTGCTAATTTAAGAATACGTTTACGACGTTTGCGTGATACAACGCCACCTTTAACACGTGCCATGTTTTATTTCCTCCAAATATTTCCTAGAATTGTTTACTTACTGTTAGGCTATTATTTCAAGCGAGTAAGCATTGCTTTGATACGTTTGTAGTCTCCTGAATGCACCATAGATGCTTTACGAAGATGACGACGTTGTTTCTTAGTTTTTCCGTGGAAACGGTGAGAAGTGTAAGCACGGAAACGTTTAAGTCCACCAGAACCTGTACGTTTGAAACGTTTAGCTGATGCGCGGTGTGTTTTTTGTTTTGGCATGATTTTTTCTCCTTTATTTAACTTTCTGACAATTATTTTTTGTCAGTCGCTGGCGCCAATTGCATGAACATTTGACGTCCATCCATTTTAGCACGTTGTTCGATGATGGCAATATCTTGAGTTGCTTCAGCAAACTCGGCTAAAACTTTTGCACCAATCTCTTTATGGGTAATCATACGACCCTTAAAGCGAATAGATACCTTAACTTTATTTCCTTTTTCAAGGAATTTGCGTGCATTGCGAAGTTTTGTATCAAAGTCACCCTTGTCAATAGTTGGACTTAGACGAACTTCTTTCACAGTAACAACACTTTGTTTTTTACGTTGTTCTTTTTGCTTCTTCTGGTACTCAAATTTGAACTTACCGTAGTCCATAATTTTTGCAACAGGCGGTTTGGCTTGGGGTTGAATCAATACTAGGTCAACATTAGCGTTATCAGCCAAAGCTTGCGCTTCACTGAGTGGCTTGATGCCTAGCTGTTCTCCTTCAAGACCAATCAAGCGAACTTCACGTACACGAATCTCATCATTGATGAATAAGTCTTGCTTTGCTATGGTTTTCACCTCTTTTGTTTTATTAGAGAAAAACAATAGCGGACTCGTAAATATACAAGCCCGCACGTTATGATAGCGTTTCTTAGAAACTTTTCATCCGTAGGGCCAGGCAACTTGATGTCACAAGGCGAGAAGCTCTCACTTCTGCTTTTCTCAACTTTTATATGATACCAAGTTTTCTAGCTCTTGTCAAGATAAAAAGTTATTTTTTTGAAAAGTTTGTGTTTGTATTTTGGCTTGGTTTTCGAATCAAAAAGAGAGAATCAAGTTGATTCCCTCTCTATGTTAGTTTTTCCTTATTTTCCCTATAGGAAAGCTAGGATCTATTAAAAAATTCTTTTTTCTGTGAACTTCCCCATCTTTCTATAAATAGAATCCCCACTAACAAAAGGATAATCAGGCAAGGAAGTAAAACTAGCCCCATGTCCCAATTTAGATTGACATTATCAATCCGCTTAGGTAATCTTCCAGATAAAATCTCCACTGAACGCAAGTAAGTAAAGGGAATCAGATGTGCAATCTTTTGAAGAGGCTGGATTGTTTGGATGCCAAACAATAAGCCAACAATCCCAATGAGTGAAAGAAAGAGGACAGGCATTTTTTGCTTGAAAAAGTAAGCAATCAAGTACACTACTTCCACAATGATGATAAAAGCTAAGAAAGCTAGTAACAAGCCAGGAAATAACATATCTTGTATCTTTCCAATAGTTACCTCTTGATTCACTAAGCTATAAATCGGGTAGGGATAATCTAACTGTCCAAAACCACTTATCAGACTTCCCACTAGAAAAGAAAATCCACAGATTCCGATAAACAGCACAGTTACATAGCCCACTCCAACTCCAAGAGAAGACATTGCAAATGCCACTTTTGAAAAAGGATATAACTGAGCTGTGTCCAGATGATTTTGATATCTTTCTGCAAAAAGTTGTGTCAGCATAAAAATAATCGCAATCACAAACAAGGTTGGGATGATAGCCTCTAAAATCCAGACAATCTGATCAATCCCGTGGGTCGGATAATCTAAATCGTGGGCTTTTATGTTCAAGGGATACAGGGCTTGGTAAGTCTTTCGTTCGCGGTCAACCGCTATTTTTAAGTCCGAGCTAGAAGTTGGGTCATTTGATACAGTTTCATAACTCTTTTCCTCAGCTTGCCACTGCAAATAGTAGGCTTCTTCCCAGCGTCCTTCTTTTAATAAAGTCAGAATTTCTTTCTTTTGCGTCAAAAGATTTTTTTGCAAGTCTAAATTTTCTTTAGCAAACTGGTATTCCTCCGTGCTGGTGTCAGACATTTGGGAGAGCTTCTCTTCATTTTCATTGATAGCTCTCTCGTTGGCTGCAGTACGAGTTTCCAACCTGTTCTCCAAGCTGACATAGTTTGCAGTCCGACTATTGAAATAAAAGGTAATACCAAGAGTTGAAACAAATAAAACTAAGATAATCCAGTTTAAGCGACTTTTGAAAACTTTCTTCAATAAAAATAGACTAACATCTTTCATAAACTAAACCTCTTCTATTTGCCCCTGATGAATGGTTACTACTCTATCGCAGACATCAAGCAACTCTTCCTTATAGTGGGAACTTAAAAGAACCAGCTGTTCTTGTCTATCGATTTGTGCCAGCCTATCAAAAAACTTCTGTCGATAATACTCATCTAAGCCATTTGTAATCTCATCCATAAGCCAGCATTTCGCCTGACTGAGGAAATACATGGCAATCACTAAGCGTTGCTTCATGCCTAAGGAATACTTACGAATGGGAAGTCTGACATAGTCCGACATTTCCCAGTAATCAATTTCATCCCTCAAGTTTAGGTCTGACTTCCAGATGTTTTTTATGAGGCGAAGATAGTCCATCCCACTTAAATTTTCATCCAGCCATTCAATACTCTCATAATAAAACAAAGAAGGAGGGGCTACGATATTTCCACTAGTTATAGGAATTAAATTGCTAATGGCGCGGAACAGTGTCGTCTTTCCAGAGCCATTGATAGCAAGAATACCATAAATCCTACCCTTTTCAAATGTAAAATCAACATCTTGTAAGATGACTTGTCGCGTTTTTAAGGTCACATGAGTAAGTTGCAACATACCTAGCCCTCCTTTTTATCACTCTTTAGGGATTAATAGCCTCCACTGGAGTAGTTTAGTACCTCATAACGATCGTAATTCCAGCCACTATCAACTTTATACTCAAAATAGCTATAATAACGAGATCATAACAGAACGTTAATATAGCTATATCTGTGGTAATTCATACTAGACTTATAGTAGATATTCCAATCATACCTATAAGTTTTAAGAACGCTCACAGCAGATATACTGGACTGAAAAAGACCAATAGATCATAAACTAACTAATTAAATGGTTTTTACTAATTTTTAATGGTTTTATATCATTAATATCGAAGACGCTTTCATTATATCGTTTTTATCATTATTATGCAACAGATTTTTAGTTTATTTTACTAATATATAATATTTGTCCTTCCTATCGAACGCTTTCGATTTTCCAACTATTCCACCCCTTAAAGCGTATAGCTCCTTGCTGGTCAGTTCGGTAAACTTTGCTATTGATACCCTCCAGTCGTGTCAAGGTTTCCTGATGGGGTAATTTCGTTCGATTGTTCTTTCCAACTGAAATGAGAGTAAACTCTGGTTTGAGTTTTTCTAGAAAGTCTGAACTTGATGATTTTTTAGAGCCATGTTGGCCAGCTTTCAAAATATCCACTTCTTGGTCAGGATACTGCTTCAGCAATTCCTTCTCCCCTTTCTCCTCCAAATTTCCTGTGAAGAGAAAGTACTTATCCAAAAGTTTTCCATACAGAACCAGGGAATCATCATAACCTCCATCTCCTATTTTCCTTGGAGCTAGGACTTCTAACTGACTTCCAAAAATTGGCAAGTTCTCTCCTGCTGTCACACTGCGCACCTTAGTTTGAGTCGCCTGCAGTTCTACCACAAATTCCTTCTGTTTCGGACTGCCTTTTGATACTAAAATCTCCCCTACATGGAAAGCCTTGGCCACTTCCAGCAAATCTCCAACATGTTCCTTGTCCGTATTGGTCAAAATCAGCTGGTCAATCTTGGCTACTCCTCGACTTTTGAGATAGGGAATCAAGGTTCGCTGGGCATTGCTAGTTGTCGCCTTTTCTTGCCATTTTTCTATTTTCTTACTAGACTCTGCCTTACCGCCTACATCTATGAGAATGGTTTTACCAGTTACATCCCTTAGGAAAATACTTTCCCCTTGCCCCACATCCAGCATGGTAATTTCATTTTCCAGTGGATACTTGGTCAGGAAAAAGAGACCCGTAATCAATAAGCTTAATACTGCTAGCCTTTTAATGTTTTTCCTCAAATCATAGACTAAAGCCAAAGAAATTAATAGTAGTATCAACAGCCATGCATTGGGTTGTCCAAAGACCAGAGGTCTACTTGCCACCTGTGATACCAAGCGAATCATCCCCTCCAACCATTCAAAAATAAAATTCAGCTGAATGACTGGATAGAGAAAGGAAAGGGAAAATAAGATAGACAAGAGCGGTAAGAAGACCATATCAAATAGAAAGGAAAAGACAAAGGTCAAAAGGATGGACCAAGGTTGAAATTCCGCAAAATAGAAGGATAAAATAGGTAATATTCCCAAGGAAATGACTAGACTTTCTCTGACAACTGTCTTGAGTCCCTCTCCTTCTTTGCTGGTCATGGTCAAGATAAAAGCATAAGCACAGGACAAGACTCCTCCTGCTGTCAAGAAAAAGTTGGGCATGATAATAAAGAGTACAAGCACAGTCAAGGCAAAATTGTCCAAGCCCTTAACACCATGTTGAGCCAGTAACTTTTGCAAAAGACTGCGAATGACCGAGGCTGAAAATCCAGTCAGGCCTGCATAGATAAGGGAAAAGGGATAAGTCAGCCATTTCAACTTTTCTTGGGTCAAGCCCAATCGCAAGAAAAGTTTCTTAAATCCATCCATGAAAAAGCCTACCTGCATACCCGACAAGGCAAAGAGGTGGATAATTCCTAAACTAGAATAAAGCTCACTCATCTCCTCAAAATCTGTGTCCAGATGTCCTAGCAAAAGCCCTGTCATGTAATTGCGCATAGGGTCTGGAAAATGTGTCTTAATCCAAACCACAGCCTTTCGACGTAAACTAGACAAGTTTTCACCTATATCCCAACTGCTAACCTTTTGAATCGACTGGATTTTTTTGATATTGAGAGTCTGGTAAATTCCCTGACTCTTCATATAGGCTTGATAGTCAAAGCCACCAAAATTTCTCTGCCCTTCTGGCTCTGATAGTTTTCCTTCAAGTTCCAAATCATGAAGGTCGGTTAAAGCTTGAAAGGCTTCTTTCTCCTCCTCGGACTGGAGTTTATAATAGACTTGAAAAATGCGTCCATTAGCCTTGCCACGAAAGGATAAACTATCACCATTTACCTTAATAGTGTCGGGCAAAATCCGTACCCTTTCAACAGAATCAGCCAAATTTTGACTCGCTTGACTCTGTTGCCAATTTTGGAACAGAAACCAGAAGCCAAAGACTCCACAAATCACTAGAACTTTGCCTGCTGATTGCCAAGGAAATTGAATAAAGAGGCAGACTAGCAGAAAAACAAAGCCCAATAAAGCAAGATAGGATGCAGAAAAAATGGCGTAGTAAAGCCAGAGCAATAGAAAACTCAGGTAAATTAGGGGAATGGAGATGTTCTTAATCCACTGTAACATAGTCTTTTAGCTTTTCTATGGTCTTGGCACCAATGCCAGAGACTTTCTTGAGTTCGTCTACTGACTTGAACTTGCCATTTGTTTCACGATGGTCGATAATGTCCTGGGCTCGTTTGCCACCCAGTCCTTTGACCTGTTTAATCTCTTCCAGACTGGCCTTGTTGAGATTGACCTTCTTTTCTTTGCTTGTTGAAGAAGCCACTCCAGAACCAGTCTGTTGACTAGCTGCCTCTTCTCCCTTAGTGGGAACGTAAACCAGAGCCTCATCACTAACTTTCTGAGCTAGATTGAGCGACTTGCTGTCTGCTTGCTCTGTCAAGCCGCCAGCCTTCTGAACAGCATCATTGACTCGACTACCTACAGGCAAATCATAAATCCCTGGCGATTTGACAGCACCTTTGACATCTACTGTGATTAGATCTTGTTCAACAGGTTCTTCCTTTTCTTCCTTCTTCACATCCTTTTCGGTCGATGAATCCTTGGAAACAGCTGCAACTTCTGCCTGCAAATTCGTTTCCTTGACAGGTGTTTCTGGAGCTGGTTTTAGTAGGAAAAATCCTCCTACAAGCAAGCCCAGACCAGTACAGATGACAATGATTTTATACTCTTTGATTTTCTCGATAATTGCTTCCATATTTTCTCCTCTCTTAGATTATTCGTAAGAGAAAGAAAAAACAGTTGAAAATTTCTTCTCAACTGCTTATTTATTTGCAAAATAGTCTTCCTTGGTCAAGACATAATGAACTCTTGTCACGATTCGGCCTTCTTCATGCTGGTCCATACAAGCATAAGCTTCTTCGTGGGAAAAACGCATTCCTGATTTCTCCATGACCTTTCCTGACGCGGGATTAGCCTTATCGTATAAAGCAACTAACTTATTCATTCCTATCTTATCAAAAGCCAGCTCAATCACGGCACGATTGGCTTCTGTCGTTAATCCTTGATTCCAATACTTTTTATTGATAATGTAGCTAATAGCTGCCTTCTTAAGAACAGAATCAATCTTGTGCAAGTCAATGGTTCCGATAAATTTGCCATTGCTTTTTAGTTCTATTCCCCACCGTCCCAAGGGATTGGCCAAGTAGAACTGCGCAATATTATTTTTGGTTTCTTCTACATTTTGATTGGTTAGAAAAGTGTAACGTGTATTATCCTTGTCCGAGGCATAGCCAAACATTGCTTCCGCATCATCCAATGTTACAGGTCTAAGCAATAAACGCTCCGTTTCTATAGACGGATACTGGGCAAGTTTTACAAAGATTGATTCCATAGGATTCCACCACTTGAAACCTTTCTAATCTCATACAAGGATATTGAATGAAACATATAAAAAGCAAACTTATAGTAGATTGAAATAAGATATAAACAAATCAATCAGGAAAGTCAAATTAATTTCTAGAAATGTTTTAGCAGTCGCAACGTACTATTCTAGCTTCAATCTACTATAAATTTAGCATTGAGATAACTTTAAGTACAAAAGAACTATCCTTCAGATAGAGGTTGAGGATCTAATTCTTCACTCTCTTCTTTTTTAACCGGTGCTGGTTCATAAGCTCTGATAATCTGAGCAACAACAGGATGGCGAACCACATCCTTAGCTGAAAAATGAACAAAGTCAATCTGGTGAATGTTCTTGAGCTTTTCTTGAGCATCAATCAAACCGGACTTGACATTACGTGGCAGGTCAATCTGACTGACATCTCCATTGACAATCATCTTAGAATTAAAACCTAAACGCGTCAAGAACATCTTCATCTGCATGATGGTCGTATTTTGCGCCTCATCGAGAATGACAAAGGCATCATCCAAGGTCCGTCCACGCATATAGGCAAGGGGCGCAATCTCGATAATTTCACGCTCCATGAGACGAGTCGTTTGGTCTTTGCCGAGAATCTGATACAAGGCATCATAAACGGGTCGAAGGTAAGGATCTACCTTCTCCTTAAGATCACCCGGAAGAAATCCAAGACTCTCTCCTGCTTCCACCGCTGGACGAGTTAGGATAATTCGCTTGACTTGCCCACGTTTAAGGGCAGTCACTGCCAAGGTCACTGCAAGGAAGGTCTTCCCTGTCCCTGCAGGTCCGATTCCAAAGGTCACATCATGCTGTTTGACACTATCCACATAAAGCTTTTGACCCAGTGTTTTGACACGGATAGGCTTCCCTGTATTGTCCTTGATAATTTCTTCTTCGTAAAGGGCGACAAACTTGTCAATTTCATCGTTTTTGACCATACTAATTGCAGTCACCACATCTGGCGTACCAACGGTCATCCCACGATTTACCAAGACCATCAAAGCCTGAATAACTTGACGGGCTTCCTCACAGGCAGTCTCTTCTCCCAAAACCTGCACAATCTCCGTACGAGCATGAATCACCACATCAAGCTCTTCTTCCATCAAACGAAGATGGCGTTCATTGGAACCAAAAAGATGAAACAAGTCATCTGGATGACTCAGTTGAATGTCAATTGAATGTTCCTTCAAATAAAGAACCTCTCTAATCCGTTTATTTCTTTTTATTATAGCAAAGGGGTGGAGAAATTACTAGCCCAAACCCAATGAATCATGCTAGTGTTCTATGTATTCTTGCCAGATAGCGTCAAAGTCTCCTAGGTTAAAAGAGAAACCGGCATGTTCTTCCAAAAAGCGACTCACCTCATCAAAATCATCGGTGTGTTTTGGAAAGGCTGATTCTTCAAAAGCGAGGTCTGCCAAGATAGCCTTGGGACTGTTACTTTTAGGATTGCGCTCGGTCATGAGCCAAGTGTAAAATGATTTTCTCAATTCTTTCTCCTATCAAGACTTTTTTTGATGAAACTTTTCTGATTTTTAAAAATTACTGGACTTAGCCTCTGACACATAGTGGTTTATAAAATCCGTTTTCGCATCAGTATAGGCGTCTCGATTGTGTTCAAATTGTTTCCACAAACTGAGTTTTAATTCCTGATACGCTTGGGCAATATCTGGATGCTGGCAGAGATAATCTCTAAAATAAATCTCGTCATGATCTCCCGTCATTCGCACATGTAAATGAAAAACTTTCTCAGCAAATCCCTGCTCTGTATATCCTTTATTTAGCGAAATCCTGTTAGGACTCTCTGACATCACTAGCCAACCATTCTTCACCAATAAATCCCTAACTCTTGCTAAATCCTCTATTCTACCTACTTCTAGCAGAATATCAACGATATTTTTGGCCCAAATATTAGGGATAGCAGTGCTACCGATATGTTCTATTCTTTTAATAACATTTGCACCCAATATTTTTTTCAGACTTGTTTTTTCCGATTCATACCAGTCTTTCCACTCTGACTTGTGCTCTACTAGAAAAATAGGAAAAAGTTGCCAGAGTTCCTCTAAACTCATTTCTTCAAGTTTCTTTTTCATGTCTATAAGGCCTAAATCAACTCTGTCCCAAACTGATCTTGCTTGATTTTGCCAGCCTTCATAAGACCACCTAAAGCCTTCTTGAACTGACCTTTAGAAATACCAAAGGTTGCCTTGATGTCGTCTGGAGATGACTTATCATTTAAGGTCATGAAACCGCCATTGCTTTCCAAGTAAGTCAAAATCATCTGGGCATCATTTTCCAACATTTCAAAAGAACGTGGTTTGAGGGAGAGGTTCAAGGTACGGTCCACTTCACGGAAACCAATAACGCGCGCATCTAATACTTGCCCCAAACGTGGTTCTGCATAACGCTCACTTGGGTGAATAAAACCAAGCATATTATTTTCTGGTAGGTAAACAAAAGTTCCTGACAGCTTGAGGCGGTATACAATGGCTGGCCAGTTTTGATTCTGCATGTTGTTGTAAGCAGGACGAGCCAGACGTTGGAAGTCTTCTTGATAGGCCAAAAGTCCCCAGATACGGTCTTTCTTGTCCACTTCAAGACGGATATAGAGTTGGTCGCCTTTCTTAGGCCAGAGTTCCTTGAGCTCAGGAAGAATATCGAGTGACACAACGATTTCCTTGTCAGGAAGTTCTGTATCCACAAAAACACCCAAGTCCTTACGAACTTCCGTTACAGTTCCCCAACCAAATTGTTCCTGAGTGGCAGTGACTTCTAAAGTGGTCAAGCGGAGCTTTTGCTTCATATCTGTATAAGCAAAACCTTTAACCGTATCCCCTACTGTATGCTGACCTTCTTCCTTGGCAAGCGCATAGGTTTGGCCATCCTTTTGCACAAAGTAAAAACGGTCATTTTCATCGATGATGAGTCCAACGATAAAACTTGCAAGATTTGTATTCATATTTCCTTCTTTCGAATAAAACTCAGCCAGCAATGCCAACTGAGTTTTTCTGTTTATTTTTAGACTTCCAAAAGTTCTTTTTCTTTATTGGCAGTCATTTCATCGATGTGTTTGACAGCATCGTCTGTTACTTTTTGAATGTCTTTTTCAAGAGTCTTCAATTCGTCTTCAGTAATTTCTTTTGCTTTCTCTTGTTTCTTAGCTTCATCCATAGCGTCGCGACGGATATTGCGGACAGCCACTTTAGCATTCTCACCGACCTTCTTCACTTCTTTAGCAAGGTCGCGACGAGTTTCTTCTGTAAGAGCAGGGATAACCAAGCGAATCACAGAACCGTCATTAGCTGGTGTAATACCAAGATCAGAAGCGTTCAAGGCACGTTCGATGTCTTTCAATGAAGACTTGTCAAATGGTGTTACCAACAAAACACGCGCTTCTGGAATGGTAATTGAAGCGATTTGGTTAAGAGGTGTTTCTACTCCATAGTATTCTACATGTACACGGTCAAGCAAGCTTGCATTGGCACGACCGGCACGGATGCCACCAAATTCACGAGCAAGTGATTGGTGAGACTGGGTCATTCTCTCTTTAGCTTTTTCAATAATTGCGTTAGCCATAATCTTTCTTATTCCTTTTCTTCGATATTATTTGAAACTGTTGTTCCGATATTTTCCCCAAATACGACACGTTTGATGTTGCCTGGTTGGTTCATGTTGAAGACAACCAAGTCAATGTCGTTATCCATTGAGAGGGTTGAAGCTGTTGAGTCCATGATACGGAGACCTTTATTGATAACGTCACGGTGGGTCAATTCTTCAAATTTAACAGCTGTCTTGTCCTTCTTAGGATCGGCATTGTAAACACCATCTACGCCATTTTTAGCCATAAGGATAGCATCCGCTTCGATTTCAGCTGCACGAAGGGCCGCTGTTGTATCTGTTGAGAAGTAAGGTGAACCAATTCCGGCACCAAAGATAACGATACGTCCTTTTTCAAGGTGACGAAGGGCACGTCCACGGACATAAGGCTCTGCCACTTGTTGCATAGCAATAGCTGTTTGCACACGTGTATCAACTCCAACTTGTTGCAATGAATCTGCCATCACAAGAGCATTCATAACAGTCCCAAGCATTCCTGTGTAATCTGCCTGAACGCGGTCCATACCTGCTTCTGCTGCAGGTTCTCCACGCCAGAGATTTCCTCCACCAATAACAAGGGCAATTTCGATACCTAAGCTATGAACTTCTTGAATCTCTTTTGCGATTGTTTGAACTGTTTGGATATCAATCCCTACGCCACGTTCACCGGCAAGGGCTTCACCTGATAACTTGATTAAAATACGTTTATACTTGGGATTCGCCATTTTCACTCTCCTTTTTTTATCCTACCTATTTTATCACAATTTCTAAGATTTTTATAGTATCATGAGCAATTCTTTGAAAAAAATTAGACTGTTAAAAATTCCTCTAAATCGGCAAGGGCACGCTCTGCAATTTTTTCATAACGAGCCTTCTTATCACGGATACGCTCGCCTTCCAACTCTTTGATAATTCCAAAATTGACATTCATTGGTTGGAAATGTTTGCTGTCTGCATGGGTGATGTAATGAGCTAGACTTCCAATCGCTGTGGTCTCTGGGAAGATTGCTTCACTTTCACCCTTGAAGAGACGAGCCGCGTTAATACCCGCAACCAAGCCTGATGCTGCTGATTCAACATAGCCTTCCACACCCGTCATCTGACCAGCAAAGAAGAGATTTGGTTGTTTCTTAGAACGGTAAGTCTGTTCAAGAAGATGTGGTGAATCCATGTAAGAATTGCGGTGCATAACACCATAACGAACAAACTCAGCATTTTCAAGTCCTGGAATCATTTGGAAAACACGCTTTTGTTCTCCCCATTTGAGGTGGGTCTGGAAACCAACAATATTGTAGAGGCTACCAGCCGCATTATCCTGACGAAGTTGCACAACCGCATAAGGGGTTTTGAATTCTCCATCACGAGGTCCTGTGTAGTCGTCCGGATACTCAAGCCCCACTGGTTTCATAGGACCATAAAGCATAGTTTTAATACCTCGTTTGGCCATGACTTCGATAGGCATACAGCCTTCAAAGTACTTTTCTTTTTCGAAAGAATTAAGCGGAGCTTCTTCCGCATTGACCAAGGCTTCATGGAAATCCATAAACTCTTGCTTGGTCATGGGCGCGTTGAGATAAGCGGCTTCTCCCTTATCATAACGAGATTTGAGATAAACCTTGCTCATATCGATAGTGTTGACATCGATAATCGGCGCTGCCGCATCGTAGAAATAGAAGCCATCGCCATCATTAAGGGCATGAATCTTTTCAGCCAGGGCATCACTAGTCAAGGGACCAGTCGCCACAACTGTAATAACATCTGTCGGCAATTCTGTAATTTCATCACGAACCACTTCAATCAAGGGGTGGTTGGCCACTTTTTCGGTCACCATTTGGGAGAAACCATCACGGTCCACCGCAAGTGCTCCTCCAGCGGGAACACGTGTAGCCTCAGCAGATTCCAAAATAACAGAACCCAAGCGACGCATTTCTTCCTTGAGAAGCCCGACAGCATTTGTCAAAGCATCCCCACGAAGAGAATTGGAACAAACCAACTCTGCAAAATTGGCTGTTTTGTGCTGGGGTGTTGACTTGACACCACGCATTTCATAAAGTTTAACTGGAATACCACGCTCTGCAATTTGGTAGGCAGCTTCAGAACCTGCCAAACCAGCACCGATAACATTGATATAAGATTGAGACACGACACTAATACCTCTTTGGGAGTGTGAAGACAAGGTTCACATTGAAAAAGCCAATCAAACTTAAGAGTTTTCGAATTTCTTGGCTCAGGCTGAAAAAGTCCACAGGACTTACTTCGCTTTCAAGTTTCTTGGCTCAGGCTGAAAAAGTCCCCCAGACTTTTTCACTCCCACAAATCTTTCTAATTTTTTCTTCTACTAGTATAACAAAAAAAGGGAAGAAGGCAAACTTCCCTGTTTAGTCATTTTCTTGATTTTCTTCCCAGTCGTGGTAGTCAGCGTAGAGCTGACTTTTATTCCACTGGTAAATCTTTGCTACTTCCTTAATGGCTTGATTTTTCTTCATACCATGTTGGATGCGGGCTTGGATTTCTAAGAACAAGTCCTCCTCGTCTTTTTCCTCCACATCCTGACTGGCACCTTCAACGATGAGAAGGCATTCTCCCTTAAGTGGCGTTTCAGCTATGTTTTCTAATAACTCTGAAATGGTACCTCTTTGGTATTCTTCATAGATTTTGGTCAATTCTCTAACCAAGACCACCGAGCGATCACCGTAGACTTCTAACATATTTTCTAACGTATCTGCCACACGATGAGGGGATTCATAGAAAATTTGTGTTTCAGGATAGTCTTTTTTCGAGTCGAAAAATTGCTTTTGCTGACCTGATTTTCTCGGTAAAAAGCCGTAAAAGATATGTGGCTGTGGCGCTAAACCACTGGCAATCAAAGCAGAAATTCCTGCAGAGGCACCTGGAACAGTCACAACCGCAATTTCTTCCTCAATGGCTGCCTTAACCAAATCATGACCAGGGTCTGAGATGCTAGGCAGACCCGCGTCGGATACCTGAGCAATGCTTTGTCCTGCTTTCAGGAAACCAATCAAATCAGGAATTTTTTCCTTGGCATTGTGCTCATGAAAACTAATCTGCTTAGTAGAAATGTCAAAATGCTTGAGCAGAAGCCCTGTATTGCGCGTGTCCTCAGCCGCAATCCAATCTACTTCTTTCAAGGTCTGGATAGCACGAAAAGTCATATCATCTAGATTTCCAATCGGCGTTGCCACTAGATACAGCTTGCCGTAGGGAGACTGCCCCTTAAAACTTTTTTGAATCTGCATGCTTACTCCCTGTATAACAACTCATCACAGAACATACATTCTTCGTCCTGCTCTCGACGTTGTCCATAAAAATCATTACAAACGTGAAATCCATCACGGTAAATGCGACGGACACTTTCTCGAACATGCTTGGCCTTGACGGGAGCATCTGCTTCCACCTCGCCCAAGCGTTCCCGCAACTTACTATTTTCCAAGCGAAGAGCTGTATTTTCCTCTACTAGGCTCTTGAGATTTTTCTTGATAGCTTCCACATCGGCTAAGGTTACCAATAACTGTTGGGAAAAATCATCCAGCGCGTCAAATAATTCTTTTTTGTCCATAAAACAGCCCTTTCCTTTCTTTATCATTCATTTTTGAGTTTATATTTCTTTCAAGACCAGATATTCCATGGCATTTTGAAAGCTGACATTAGCTTGCCACATTTTTCTAGTTTCTAGCAAATCTTGTAGAATCACCCTTACTCTTGCTTGTAGGATATCTTGTCCACAGAGAACTTCAAGAATCCGTAAAACCTGATCTTGTTTTTCCTTGTCATCTGCCAAGTTGGCTAATTTAGCAACCTGCAGATAACTTTCTTTTTTCTTAGCTACTAACCAAGTCAGCAGGCGTTCACTTTCATCGACCAAAGTCCAAAAACTTGCCTGATTAGACAACTTTTCTGCTTCAGCTCGCGATTGACTAAACTGAGCTAGGAGAGTCGCTTTTTTCTTAACCAGTCCCATTTGTTCTAAGAGCAAGATGAGCTTCTCTTCTTGTTTTTTAAAGTGAAAAATTTGCGTCCGACTGCGGATGGTTGGTAAGATCTTTTCCTCATCGCTGGTCAAGAAGAAAATATAAACCTCACTCTGGGGTTCTTCGATGACCTTGAGCAGAGAATTGGCTGCATTAGGATGCATTTTCTCAGCTTGCTCGATAATAAAGACCTGCTGCTGGCTTTCAATCCCTGCTTGGGAAAATTGTCCCACCAATTCCCGAATGCGTTCTGTCTTGATGACCTGATTGACTGGCTTAATCAAGGTAACATCGGGAAATTCTTCCTGCTCAATCAGCTTGCAGTTTCGGCATTTCTCACATGGTAAAACGCCTACTTTATCCGTACAAAAGAGGCTCTTAGCTAGAAATTGAGCCATTTCCAAGCTTCCAAAGAAACCTGAAAAAAGATAGGCATGATTAAGCTGGTCCTGTTCTAGGATACGGACAAAGCGGTCAAACTGGTCTGGCTGCCAAGCCTTTAGTTGATCTTGTTTCATTTAGCTAATCCCATTCTATCAAACAAGACAGCCTTGGTAGTTTCCACAACCTGCTCCAAAGGGAGACTAGCATCAATCTTGACAATACGGTCTCCTTCTTTGTCCAGAAGAGAAAGATAACCTTGACGGACTTTTTTATGCAAGTCCAACCCTTCCAAGTCCAAACGATTGACCTCACGATTGCTATTAGCAGCAATGCGAGCCAGTCCTTCTTCCACCTCGATGTCAAAATAGAGTGTCAAATCGGGTTTAAGGCCATCTGTCGCAAAGTGATTGAGCCAATCAATGGAGTCAATATTCAAACCACGACCAAATCCTTGATAAGCAAGAGAACTATCGATGAAGCGGTCCATAATGACCAACTTGCCAGCTTCAAGGGCTGGAAGAACTTTTTCCACCAAGTGCTGTCTGCGACTGGCGATATAGAGAAGGAGTTCTGTTTTAGGATCCATCTGAGTATGACTTGGATCCAAAATCACTTGACGAATCTTCTCCCCAATCAAGACTCCGCCAGGTTCACGGGTCGTCAGCACCTCTATTCCTTTTTCCTCTAAAATTGGGAGCAGAGCCTCTAAAACACTGGTCTTTCCTGCTCCCTCTGGTCCCTCAAGAGAGACTAAAAATCCTTTTGACATGTCTAACTCATTTCTTTTTTACTACTTCTATTCTATCAAAAAAATAGGGGTTTGTGACAATCTTTTTGTCTTCTCGTATCAACCACCATAAAAGAGGCAGACAAAGCCACCTCTTATTTACCTAATTCTTGTGTTCGTTTGTAGGCTTGATGAACTGCATCCATGACTGTTCCTCGAAAAGCATGCGCTTCTAGACTTGCTACACCAGCGATAGTCGAACCGCCTGGGCTACAAACTTGGTCTTTCAAGACCCCAGGATGCTCTTGGGTTTCTAGGACCAATTGCCCAGCTCCTACCACAGTTTGAGCCGCCATTTTCATTGCTATTTCTCGTGGCAATCCTGTCTGAACACCCGCATCTGCCAAAGCCTCAATAAAGAGATAGACAAAGGCTGGTCCACAACCTGCAAGACCTGTCGCTGCGTCTATTAAGCCTTCCCCAAGTTCAACCAAGAGTCCAGCCTTGGTTAAAAGCTGACAAAAGAGATCACTGTCCTCAACCCTGCAATTAGGAGACAAGGCATAACTAATCACTCCTTGACCGATAGAAGCAGGGGTATTTGGCATCATACGAATAATTCTGTGTTGATTTGGAAGAAGACTAGCTAGTTTTTCTAAAGTCAATCCAGCTGCCATGGAAATCAAAAGAAGACTTTCTCTTTTTTCAAGGATGGTCTGGTATTGAGCAAGCAATTCAGAAAACTGGGCTGGCTTTACTCCTAGAAAAATCACATCTGCTTCTGCAAAAATTTCTTCATTGCTGGAAGCCTGACCACCAAAGTCTGCAATGAAAGCATCTACCTTAGCTTGACTACGATTGGCAAGGAGAATCTGAGCACCCGTCTTGGCCTGCAAAACAGCCTTGGCCAAACTAGCCCCCATATTCCCCAAACCGATAAATCCAATCTTCATCTCTTACTCCCTTATCTGTCCGTCACCAGTAACCACATACTTGTAGCTAGTCAACTCCTTCAAGCCCATTGGACCACGCGCGTGCAATTTCTGAGTAGAAATCCCCATTTCACATCCAAGACCAAATTGACCACCATCGGTAAAACGAGTTGAAGCATTGACATAGACAGCTGCAGAGTCCACTTGATCTGTAAAGTAAGTTGCAGCTTCAGCATTTTCCGTCACAATCGCATCCGAATGATGGGTACTGTGAGCTTCAATGTGCGCAACCGCTTCTTCTAAACTACTCACAACTTTAACAGCTAGGACATAGTCCAAAAACTCGGTGTCAAAGTCTTGAGCCTCAGCTACTTGACCAGAAACAAACTGACTTGCTTTGCTATCAAGTCGGAATTCAATTGATTCCTGTCCAGCTTCTTTGCGATCTGCAACTAGCACTTGCTCCAAGCGAGGAAGGAAGCTTGTTGCCTTGGCTTCATGAACCAGCAAAACCTCCATGGCATTGCAGACAGAAGGACGACTGGTTTTGGCATTGTTGATAATAGATAAAGCCTTATCTTCATCCGCATCCTTATCGACATAAACATGGACAATCCCAGTTCCTGTCTCGATAACAGGTACGATAGCATTCTCAACCACTGCATTGATCAAACCAGCTCCTCCACGAGGAATAAGAAGGTCTAGATAGCCCTTGGCCTTCATCATGGCATAGCTACTTTCACGGCTGGTATCTTCCACCAGTTGAATCACATCTGGGTGAATAGTAGTTGTCTCTATGCCCTTCTTCAAGGCTGTAACAATAGCATGAGCTGTTTGATAGGCATCCTTACCACTACGAAGAACAACCGCATTCCCACTCTTGAGAGCCAAAGCAGCCGCATCAGACGTCACATTTGGACGGCTTTCATAGATAATACCAATAACTCCCATAGCTACACGTTTCTTGGTGATCACTAAGCCATTTTCAAGATGATTGGTTTCTAAAACTTCACCGATTGGATCTGGTAAAGCAACCACTTCACGAATCCCAGTTGCCATTGCTTCTATACGTCCTGCATCCAAATAAAGACGATCCAGCATCACATCTGAGATTTTACCCTTGGCCTCTTCCATATCGAGGGCATTGGCCGCTAAAATCTCCTCAGTAGCTACTAATAAGTGATTAGCCATGGCTAACAAGGCTTGGTTTTTCACCTCTTCACTAGCTGTGTTGATCGATTTTTTAACAGCCTGTACCTGTTCAAATTGTTCTTGTGTACTTACCATAGTTTACCTCTAAAATTCTGTAAAGAGTAGTTGGATTTCAGGAGTAATGGAAATCCAGTCATCACGGTGAATCAGGACACCCTTGGCTTTTTGAGAACGCAACATATCCTCCAAAGCAGATGCCCCAAATTGCACGCGTCCTTTTCCAAGTGATTTTCCACTTTCCTTGTCAAATACTGTCACAATATCACCGTAAGAAAAGGCGCCTTCTGCTTCAACAACACCAGATAAAAGGAGACTCTTGCCATGTTGAGAGAGAGCTTCTGCAGCCCCTTTATCAACCCAAATAGAACCTTGACTCTGAGCATAAAAGGCCAGCCATTGTTTCTGGGTACGAAGTCCCTTCTCTTGAGCAACAAAGTAGGAACCATCCTCGGTTTCCTCAGCTGCTTCAATCATGGCATCTGACTTCAAGGATGAGCAGATATAAACAGGAACTCCTGATTCCGTCGCGATAGTTGCAGCTTTGATTTTAGTTAACATGCCACCTGTACCATTAGACGAACCTGCTCCACCGGCCATATCAATAATCTCACGATTGATAGTCTCGATTTTCTCCAAGCGTTTGGCTCTTGAATCTGAATTAGGATTTCCTGTATAGAGGCCGTCTACATCTGTCAAGAGGACCAAAAGGTCTGCTTGGACCATGGCCGCTACCTGGGCACTTAGAGTGTCATTGTCCCCGACCTTGAGCTCATCAATGACGACACTGTCATTCTCGTTGATGATAGGAATCGCTCCACGGCTAAGTAGAACCGACAAAGCCTGATGGGCATTTTTATAACGGCGCTTATCCACAAAGTCATCCTGGGTCAGCAAAATTTGTGCAGAAACGATTTGGCGCAAGAGAAGATTGGTCGTGTATTCTTCCAACAAAAGCCCTTGCCCTACCGCTGCTGAAGCCTGTTTATCAGCAATCTTAGTCGGACGCTTTTTAAATCCTAAGGCTCCAAAACCGGCAGCAATGGCTCCCGACGACACCAAAGTCAACTCATGACCAGCCTCGTGCAACATAGCTAACTGCTGGGTAATAGCCTTTACCTTACTACGTGATAAACTTCCATCCTCATTCGTCAGAGAAGAAGTCCCCACCTTAAAGACAATCCGTTTGTATTTCATAGTCTCACTCCGATTCTTCATATTTATCCATTATAACATGAATGGCAGGAAATAGAAAAGAGTTGATAGGAAAAAGGTCGAGACAAGTTATCTCAACCTTTTATCAAATCTAATTCTTTCTCAATCTCTCCAGTGTTTCCTTAAAAATCTCTGGGATATCTGCTGTAAATTCCAAGGTCTCACCTGTTCTCGGATGGGTAAATCCTAGCGTCTTGGCATGAAGAAATTGTCCATGTCCTTTCAAAGTCTTGCGAGGACCATAGACTTCATCCCCAGTGACTGGATGACCAATATAAGCCATGTGAACACGGATTTGATGAGTGCGCCCTGTCTCCAGTTGCAACTCCACTAAGCTATAATCGCCAAAGCGTTCCAAAACGTGAAAACGCGTCACTGCTGGCTTACCTTTCGCAGTCACAGCCTGTTTCTTACGGTCTTTTTCACTACGGCCAATCGGTGCTTCAATCACACCACGATCATTTGGTAGATTTCCATGAACAATCGCCCAATATTTACGAAGAGACTTTTTATCCTTCAGTTCTTGGGCAAGTGCTAGATGCGCCTCATCATTTTTAGCAATCATAAGAAGACCTGACGTATCCTTATCAATACGGTGAACAATTCCTGGACGCAGAACACCATTGATACCCGACAAGTCCTTAATATGATACATAAGGGCATTTACCAGGGTCCCACTAGTATGACCAGCACTCGGATGCACAACCATTCCCTGAGGCTTGTTAACGACGGCCACATCCTCATCTTGGTAGATGATATCTAGCGGAAGATTCTCAGCCACATACTCTAAGACCTCCGGCTCTGGTACATGGTAAGTGACGATATCACCCTCTTGAACTGTGTATTTAGCTTTCTTGACTTGGCCATTGACCAAGACCTGGCCTGATTTGATTTGTTCATTCGCGAGACTGCGTGATAATTCTGTCAAATCCGACAAAGCCTTATCCAAACGCAGGCCACCAGTTTCAATTTTAATTTCCATTTATTTCCTCTTTTAGCATTGCAGTCAATAAAATAATCACTCCAACCGTCAGATAGCTATCTGCCACATTGAAAATTGCAAAATTGATAAAGTCAAGGTGAAACATATCCACAACAAAGCCCTGACTCACCCTGTCAATAAAGTTTCCAAGACCACCTGCAATAATCAAGGTCAAACCCAAGACCATCCAGAATGAATCCTCCATGTGTTTATGTAGATACCAAATGGCACCTACCATAACGACCAGTGTAATGATAGCAAATAACCACTGCTGGTCTTGTAGCATCGAAAAGGCTGCCCCTCGATTTTGCAGGTAGGTCAAACTAACGAAATTAGGAATCCAAGAGCGTACTTCACCCAGTGGAATCTGCTGGACGATATAGGATTTAACTAACTGATCCAGCGCAATCAAAAGCAATACAATGACTGCCACTATTCCTCTTTTTTTCATGATTTCCTCTTCTGATTAAAATATTCTTGCATGACTTCTACAAAGAGAGTCCCAGCTTGACTGAGCTCCACTTCTTCACGTTTAACATAGACCATGTGATTATCCAAATTATCCTTGAGACGAATAACTGTAATGCCATTGACACTATCACTATCTAAAAATCCGGAACCTGTCGCATAGGCGTCCGTCCGCTCTAAAATACCATTCAAGGTAGCACGGTCTGTCACATTAAACATCTGTGAACTCGCACTGGTATCGACAAAGTTCTCTGAATAATAAAGGTACTCGTCTTTCTCTTGAGTGAAACGAACCGTTGGTAGATCCGCTAAATCCTCCATGACCAATTCCTCTTTCTGAGCCAAAGGATGCCCCTCACGAAGATAAATATGGGTATGGAAGGGAATCAATTCAATGACCTCAAGGCCTAACTTTTCAACTCGTTGCATGATCCCTTTTTTATTTTGATTGTTGAGGTAGATAATCCCAATCTCACTGTGACCTTGCGCTACTTCATCTAAGATTTGGACAGTAGTCGATTCAAAAATACGGAAGTTCTTATAATCAGGATAGCGCTCTGAAAAGGCAGTAATAGTTGGTGGCAAGAAGTCATAGTGCTGACTGGCAATGGAAAATTCATCTTTTTCTTCCTCAGGGTTGGCATACTGATTTTGAAAAATATCAAATCCTTTAACCAATTCTTGCGCTTTTTCGTAAAATTCCATACCACGACGAGTCAAGAAAGTCCCTGAGCTGGTCCGACGGAAAATCTTAAAACCCAACTCTTTTTCCAAATCACGAACAGAAATAGACAGACTCGGCTGACTAACATACATCTTTTCAGCAGCTTCACGAAAAGTACCACTATTGGCAATAGCCACAACGTAGCGTAATTGTTGAATGTTCATCTTCTACCCCCAACTTCTTTATCTTTTCATTATACCATATTTTAGAAGTTTTCCAAAAAGGAAAAAAGTCTGGAACTTTTCAAGTCTAAACAAATACGCTAACATTCCAAGACAAGAATTAGAATAATGTCTTTTTTCAGTCCTTATTTTATTTCAAACAAATAAAAACAGCAAATCTTTTTGATCTACCGTTTATAATATGATGCAAATTCAATTTCCATAATATGGGTATCAGCGTGGGTATCAAAATAAAAAAAAATAGGCTCTCCGAAAACTCGGAAAGCCTTATTTAATGCTATTTCTAGCTTCCTCGCCTTTACATTTCAAGGCTCGGGATAAAAAGGTTCACTGGACCTTTTTATTTAGCGATTGGGTAAACAGAAACCTGCTTTTTATCGCGTCCTTTACGTTCAAAGCGTACTACGCCCTCAACTTTAGCGAACAAAGTATCGTCTCCACCACGTCCAACGTTTACACCTGGGTAGATGTGTGTACCACGTTGACGGTAAAGGATTGATCCACCTGTTACAGTTTGTCCGTCAGCTGCTTTAGCTCCAAGACGTTTCGCTTGTGAATCACGTCCGTTTGATGTAGAACCTCCACCTTTTTTGTGGGCGAAAAGTTGCAAGTTGTTAAGAGTCATTTTTAACATAATGTTTTCCTCCGTGTTAGTTTTCTGTGATAACTCTGGTTTGGACGAACTCAGAAGAGTTCTCCGATAAGTTTGCCATACCTAAGAAAAATGATTCAAAGAATAACTGGGTCATTTCTCTCTGGTGTGAAGGAAGATCTTTTGGAATCTCAACCATCAGATAGCCACCTTCATCTTCGTTTAATTCTAGGATTGGTTCATAGCCTGCAAATTTCTCAATAGAATTGATAAAGTTAATGGCAAGCGTAGAAACCGATGCACACACGACATCTAAGCCGTATTCGCCACTCTCGGCGTGTCCAGTAATTTCCGCACTCCTCAGCTCGCCATCTTCGGCTCTCTCAAAGACTGCTTGTATCATGTGTTCTCCTTAAAATTAAGCGTTGATTGCGTTGATGACAACTTTTGTATATGGTTGACGGTGACCTTGTTTACGGTGGCTACCTTTTTTAGGTTTGTACTTGTAAGTAACAACTTTCTTTTGTTTTCCTTGTTTTTCAACAGTTCCAACTACAGTAGCTCCAGCAACAAGTGGAGTTCCGACAACAGTGTTTTCACCACCAACAAGAACAACTTCGTTAAAAGTAACTTCTTGACCAGCTTCAACGTTCAATTTTTCAACGTAAACTGCTTGACCAACTTCAACTTTAACTTGTTTTCCGCCAGTTTTGATAATTGCGTATGTGCTCATTATGCACCTCCTATGATTTTTATGGGTTTCCCCGAATTTTTTGTGAAGACTCGCCTAGCATCGTGGGACGAACCACTTAAACTTGAATAATCAAGCAACGATGTTCGTGCGGTTGCACAGGATCGTGCATAGTCAACTCTTCAAGTATAACATATCTCCTATTTTCTTACAAGTAATAACACCTAAAATCAAGCTTTTTCTTTTACTTTTTCCCGCCACTTGGCAAAAAGCATGCTGAGGTAAAAAATACTCATCATAATAGGAACACCAAGAATGGTCTTTTCATGATAGAAAATCGTCAAATAGGCTGAAAAGACAACGCCAAGGACAAAACTACTAAGCAGGCTAACAAAGATGAATCCTTCACGCAAAAAAGGTGTGTGCTTGGTTCGGAAATAATCTCCAAAAGCCAGCATGGTCCGTTTGATATTCCCTGTCATAAAAGCGTTATTATAGGCAATACCCGACACTTCTCCAAAAGCAGTTGTCACCAATCCCATACAGAATGCCAAGGGCGGTACTAGATAGATATTATCCACAGTCTGCGGCACAAAACCAATAATGATTGATAAGATTGCTAAAGGAAGCAATGACAAAATTGGCTTTTTCACAATTCTCAATTTTTCCTTATAAATTGTTAATAGAAAGACCCCCATCATAAAAGCTAACAAGGTGAGAACCTTATCCCTAACATCTGAAACATTATTTTGAATTAATTCTACTGAAAGAAAGACGACATTCCCAGTTTGTCCAGCTACAAGAGTATTCCCTCGCACAATAAACGTATAAGCATCTACATAACCTGCACAAAAAGTCAAAAAAAGCGCTAGCCTCTTAGACTGACGTGATATTTTTCTTATAGGTAATAACCTCATTTTCCCTCCCATTTCATTTACTCATCTCATTATTGTACCACTTTCTTTGGAAAAGACCTAGTAGCTTATTTGAAATTTTTTCCCCTCTGTTGGATAGTCCCGTCTATCTATGTTATAATGAAAGAAGGATTTGAAATCGGAAAAGGAGTAACTATGCTTAAATTAGGTGTCATCGGAACAGGAGCTATCAGCCACCACTTCATAGAAGCAGCCCATACCAGTGGAGAATACAAGCTGGTCGCAGTCTATTCTAGAAAACTAGAAACTGCGGCAACCTTTGCTTCTCGCTATCAGGATATCCAACTCTTTGATCAAGTAGAGGACTTCTTCAAGAGCTCCTTTGATGTGGTCTATATTGCCAGTCCAAATTCCTTGCATTTTGCTCAGGCAAAAGCTGCCTTGTCTGCTGGCAAACACGTCATTCTTGAAAAGCCAGCTGTCACTCAGCCACTAGAATGGCTAGATTTGAGACATACAGCTGAGAAAAATCACTGTTTTATATTCGAAGCAGCTCGCAATTACCATGAAAAAGCTTTCACTATCATCAAAAACTTTTTAGCTGACAAACAAATTTTGGGAGCAGATTTCAACTATGCCAAGTATTCTTCCAAAATGCCTAACTTGTTGACTGGACAGATACCAAATGTCTTTTCAGACCGTTTTGCTGGTGGAGCGCTTATGGATTTGGGGATTTATCCTCTCTACGCTGCCGTTCATCTCTTTGGAAAAGCTAAGGATGCGACCTATCAGGCTCAACAGCTTAACAATAGCATTGACTTAAATGGAGATGGAATCCTCTTCTACCCAGACTTTCAAGTTCATATCAAGGCCGGGAAAAACATCACTTCCAATCTCCCTTGCGAGATTTATACGACAGATGGAACCCTGACGCTCAACTCAATTGAGCATGTTCGCTCGGCTATTTTTACCGACCATCAAGGCAATCAAGTCCAACTCCCTATCCAACAGGCTCCTCATACGATGACTGAGGAAGTTGCTGCATTTGCACACATGATCCAGCAACCAGATCTGAATCTCTACCAAACTTGGCTGGAAGATGCAAGTTCAGTTCATGAGCTACTATATACTATGCGCCAGACTGCTGGCATTAGATTTGAGGCAGAAAAATGAAAAACAAACTACCGACTGAATGGCAAGAACTGAGTGACCAACTCGGTTTCCAAGAATTCACCCCCATTCAAACTCAACTATTTGAGCCCCTTCTTGCTGGAGAAAACCTCCTAGGAGTGAGCCCAACAGGAACTGGTAAGACCCTAGCTTACCTTCTACCAAGTCTTCTAAGACTACAAAAGAAAAAAGCCCAACAACTATTGATTTTAGCACCAAATACTGAGCTTGCTGGACAGATTTTTGATGTATGTAAAACGTGGGCTGAAGCTATCGGCTTGACTGCTCAGCTCTTCCTATCAGGCTCAAGTCAGAAACGCCAGATTGAACGCCTTAAAAAGGGACCAGAAATTCTCATTGGAACTCCTGGCCGTATCTTTGAACTAATTAAATTGAAAAAAATCAAGATGATGAATGTGGAAACCATCATCCTGGATGAATTCGACCAATTGCTAGATGATTCTCAGATTCACTTTGTCGAGAAAATCACTCACTACGCACCGCGTGACCACCAACTCGTCTACATGAGTGCGACGACCAAGTTTGACCAAGAAAAGATTGCGCCTAACACACGTACCATTGATCTTTCTGACCAAAAATTGGACAACATCCAACATTTCTATATGCAGGTAGATCAACGTCACCGAGTGGATATGCTACGAAAACTAGCTCATGTTGAGGATTTCCGCGGTCTGGTCTTCTTTAACAGCCTATCAGACCTTGGAAGCGCAGAAGAAAAACTACAATATCGGGATATCCTGGCTGTTTCCCTCGCTAGTGATGTCAATGTCAAATTTAGAAAAGTCATCTTAGAAAAGTTTAAAGACAAGCAACTAACCCTGCTTCTTGCAACTGACCTTCTAGCTCGTGGGATTGATATCGATAGCCTAGAATGTGTCATAAACTTTGACGTCCCAAGAGATATGGAAACCTACACTCACCGTGCTGGCCGTACTGGCCGTATGGGCAAAGAAGGTTATGTTATCACTCTCATTACTCATCCAGAAGAACTTAAAAAACTCAAAAAATTCTCAAATGTCCGTGAGATTGTCCTAAAAAATCAAGAACTCTATATCAAATAAGGTTGGCTCTCGCCAACCTTTTTCTTATCCCCAAGTAATTTCTAATTGATAGCTGGCAAAGAGGTGTCCCTCTTGATTTTGTAGTTGATAGTCTAAATAAATCTTTTGTCCATCCACTTCATAGCGACTCGTTTGAATGATAAATTCCTGCATGCCCATAGGTGTAGGAATATAGGCTAAACTATCACTATCCTTCAAAAAACGCATAATGGTCTTGGGATTGGAAAAACGGCTCATCACCAGTTCTTGACCATGGAATTTAATCACTACTTTTTCCTTTTCCTCATTGTAGAAAAGCAAATAGCTATAATCGCCCTTTTCTCTTAACTCTACATCATAAAGCTGGTCAATCACTTCCAACTGCTCATCAAACTGAATGGTATTTCGCATCCGAATCTTCACATCAGGTCCTCTTTCTTCTCTCTTGTCCTACTATTTTACCAAAAAGAGCAGGATTTTGCTATAATGGTCATATGAACGAAAAAGTATTCCGTGACCCAGTTCACAACTACATCCATGTCAATAATCAAATCATCTATGACTTGATTAATACAAAAGAATTTCAGCGTTTGCGTCGTATCAAACAACTGGGAACTTCCAGTTATACCTTCCACGGTGGAGAACACAGTCGCTTCTCCCATTGTCTTGGAGTCTATGAGATTGCTCGTCGCATTACAGAGATTTTTGAAGAAAAATATCCTGAGGAATGGAATCCTGCCGAGTCTCTCTTGACCATGACCGCTGCTCTCCTACATGACCTTGGGCATGGTGCCTACTCCCATACTTTTGAACATCTCTTTGATACAGACCATGAAGCCATTACTCAGGAAATTATCCAAAGTCCTGAAACGGAGATTCACCAAGTTCTGCTACAAGTGGCGCCAGATTTTCCAGAAAAGGTTGCCAGTGTCATCGACCATACCTACCCTAACAAGCAGGTTGTGCAACTCATTTCTAGTCAGATTGATGCAGACCGCATGGACTATCTCTTGCGCGACTCCTATTTTACAGGAGCTTCTTATGGGGAATTTGACCTGACTCGCATCCTCCGAGTCATTCGTCCTGTCGAAAACGGTATTGCCTTTCAGCGCAATGGCATGCACGCCATCGAAGACTACGTACTCAGTCGTTACCAGATGTATATGCAGGTCTATTTCCACCCAGCAACACGCGCCATGGAGGTCCTCCTTCAAAACCTTCTCAAACGGGCTAAGGAACTTTATCCAGAAGATAAGGACTTCTTTGCACGAACTTCCCCACACCTCCTGCCTTTCTTTGAAAAAAATGTGACCTTGTCTGACTATCTGGCTCTGGATGATGGTGTGATGAATACCTACTTCCAGCTCTGGATAACCAGTCCTGACAAGATTCTTGCAGACCTGTCGCAACGCTTTGTCAACCGCAAGGTCTTTAAATCCATTACCTTTTCACAAGAGGACCAAGACCAACTCGCTAGCCTGAGAAAATTGGTTGAGGACATCGGCTTTGATCCAGACTACTATACTGCTATTCATAAGAACTTTGACCTCCCTTATGATATCTATCGTCCCGAATCTGAAAATCCACGGACACAGATTGAGATTTTACAAAAAAATGGAGAACTGGCCGAACTCTCTAGCCTGTCTCCTATCGTCCAGTCCCTTGCTGGTAGTCGTCACGGAGATAATCGTTTCTATTTCCCAAAAGAAATGTTAGATCAAAATAGTATCTTCGCAAGTATCACCCAGCAATTTTTACACTTGATTGAGAACGATCATTTTACCCCAAATAAAAACTAGAAGAGGAATTTTATGAGTATTAAACTAATCGCCGTCGATATCGATGGTACCCTAGTCAACAGTAAGAAGGAAATCACTCCTCAAGTCTTTTCTGCCATCCAAGACGCCAAAGAAGCTGGTGTCAAAGTCGTCATTGCAACTGGCCGCCCTATCGCAGGTGTTGCCAAACTTCTAGACGACTTGCAGTTGAGAGACGAGGGTGACTATGTTGTAACCTTCAACGGAGCCCTTGTCCAAGAAACTGCTACTGGCCATGAGATTATCAGCGAATCCTTGACCTATGAGGATTATCTGGATATGGAATTCCTCGGTCGTAAGCTCGGTGTTCACATGCACGCTATTACTAAGGACGGTATCTACACAGCCAATCGCAATATCGGAAAATACACGGTGCACGAATCAACCCTCGTCAGCATGCCTATTTTCTACCGCACTCCTGAAGAAATGGCTGACAAGGAAATCGTCAAATGTATGTTTATTGATGAACCAGAAATTCTCGATGCTGCGATTGAAAAGATACCAGCCGAATTTTACGAACGCTACTCTATCAACAAATCTGCTCCTTTCTACCTTGAGCTTCTTAAAAAGAATGTAGACAAGGGTTCAGCCATTACTCACCTAGCTGAAAAACTCGGATTGACCACAGATGAAACCATGGCGATCGGTGACGAGGAAAATGACCGTGCCATGCTGAAAGTCGTTGGAAATCCCGTTGTTATGGAAAATGGAAATCCAGAACTCAAAAAAATCGCCAAATACATCACCAAAACAAATGACGATTCTGGCGTAGCCCATGCTATTCGTACTTGGGTACTGTAAAATAATTTGAATGTAGAAAAAGCACTCCAGAAGTTAGAGATAATGTACTGCCCCCAAAAGTTAGACAGAAAAATCTTACTTTTGGGGGCAGTTTAATATTCAGTATTTTTAGTTTCTAGTTCTATCCCCTCAATAATTATTAAATCTGAATTAGGTAGTACATTATGTAAAACCATTTTCAATTTTTTATTTTAATACGAATTAATATTATTTTTTAAGTGATAATTGATCCACTAATCTTCCTTTATAAATGTTGCAGTTCTTTTCTTAGTTAGCTTTTTTTCATAACTCTTTATAAGAATAACCAATAAACTACTTAGTAATCCCAAAATAACTAGACTTAATCTCGGGTTTAAAAGCCAATTAAAATAAGCAGCCAGTATCCCTCCAAAAGGAGCAAAAATGGTAGCTATTACAAAAGAACTAGAAAGTATCTTTCCAATATTATACACAGTACTTTCTTGCTGCTGTATTGTTGTAATCGAAACAGAAGCTATTGTAATTAATCCGCTCAAAATTGAATAACAAATTCCAAAAAATATCCAATTTTCTACTATTCCACTCGCCATAATGACAAGTGGGATGGTTGCCATTGATATATTCATCAATATAAAAGCATCCTTCTTATTCAAAAAAGTAGAAAGAAAGGTAACTGCTATCAAACTTCCAAATCCAGCAATTGAGTAAACAATCCCAACAAGACTATTTGATAATTTTAATTGATCCTGTAAATAATAAATAATCGTTGCATTGAAGCCTAGCATAGCGATATTCACAACAATAGTAAAGAGTAAAGAAATCCTCAACTTAATATTTGTAAAGTTCTCTTTAAAACCTACAAAAATTTCTTTTATATCATCATTACCATTCTCCTTGTGTTCTTGATCTGGAATATATGAAATTAGTATTGAAAGAAATAATAACAAGAAAGAAGCACTATTAATAAAAAAAATGCTATTAATATTAAACTTTAACATTAGTACCCCTGCTATAGCTGGAGAAATTAATTTTGAAATAGTCCGGACACCTTGAAACTGAGAATTATATTTTTGCAATTCTTCCTTCTCAAATAAGGCAGGAGTAATGACTGAGAATCCTGTTTGAAAAAGTGTCGAAAATAAAGGTATCAAAAATGCAATAACATAGTAAAAAAATATAGAAACTGAATATTTAGATAATATCGGTATTACACTACATAATAATGCCGGTATTAATGTAGACCATAATAGTATTTTTTTCTTATTGAAATTGTCTAATAAGTAACCCATAACAAATCCCAAGAAGAATTGAGGTAGCAATTCAATAATCACCATTCCTCCCATTGCAAAAGACGAATGAAATTCTTGGTAAATTAAGATTGGAAAAGCAATTTTCTGAAATCTATCTCCAATATTTGATATAAATTCACCAAAAGTTATTGTATAAAACGTTTTCTTGTTAATATCCAAAATGTCCCTTCTTTCTAGTTAAACCACGATGAATATCACTTTTTATTAAATCGGTAAGACTTATTCCAAACCTCTTTGCAAGAGTTGGTACCGCACTATTTTCACTTAAACCATACATAGTTACTAACTCAATGAAATATACATCCTCGCCAGATACTCTAAAATCAAGATAACAAGTACCATCTATTTCATAATAATCCAAAATAAGTGTTAAGTTATAACTAAACACTTACCTGTACAGGTAAGATTCAACCTCCGACTATAATGATAATATCCATAATCAATAACAATATTCATGTAAATTTTAAAAGTTTTTTCATACTGAACCTCCCTTTATTTTTTATTTATTGTATAATAAATAAAAAACCTTTGAAATTTTGTTGGGAAAATGGGAAATATGAAATCAAAACTTGGTATAACACTCAGAAAAATTCGAAAAGGAAAGCAAATCAGTTTATGTTCAATTGCTGATAGTAATTTATCTAAATCTCAAATTTCTAGATTTGAACGGGGAGAATCAGAAATCTCTTGTATTCGACTAATCAATATTTTAGATAAATTACATATAACTTTGGATGAATTTATTATTCTTCATGACAATAATTCTACTAGAACTGGATCATTCGCTAACTTGGTGCAATATATTCGAAAACACTACTCCACAAAAAATTTTGATAGTATTATTGAATTACTATCAAACTCTTCAAGTTATAACTTGGGTCCTTATGAAAAGACAATGGTAAAATCGATTCTCTATACAACAAATAAAAATTTTCTCCCCTCGGACGAGGAGTTATTACAGCTAACAGATTATCTTTTTAAAGTTGAAAACTGGGGTTACTATGAAATTATCCTATTAGGTAACTGTGTAAGAACAATTAAATATAACTCCTACTTCCTATTAACTATAGAAATGTTAAAAAATTATATCTATTCAACATTAAATAAGACAAATAAACGGCTTGTTACACAATTAGCAATCAATTGCCTAATTGTTAGTGTTGATAAAGAAGAATTTCAAAATTGTAGTTTTCTTATCAAAGAAGTAAAAAAATTATTAAACAATGAATTAAACTATTATGAACAAACCGTCTTCTTATATACGTGTGGCTATTTTGAATTTAAGCGTAATCCTGCGAACGGAATCGAAAAGATGAAACAAGCACTTCAGGTATTTGAAATTCTAGGAGAACACAATATAAAAGCACAGTACCAAGAGCACTATGACAAATATATTAATCAATGACACAAGGATAGTTAATCTTTAACCACCATAGGATTAATTATTGTTATTCCAATAGTATTTCTGTACTAAATTTTTTATCAAAATCCTTATCATTCAGTACTTTTACAAACATTTCTAGATTTTTTTCTAATTCCTCATACTCATAAAGATAATGATCCAACTCCTCTTGAAACACTCTTATTTATTCGGTTACTTGTTCTACTGTAATTGATTCTGCCAAATTTAATTTTGAAAAGTCATATCTTGCAAGCTTTCGACTGCTCACATCCTCACTCTTCAAATTGATAAGCACTTCCGCCATCTTATTTAAGTTGGCGATTTTTTCATTAATTTGATTTAGTTTTATATCTATCTCTGCTATTTCTTTTACTAACTCGTCTTTAATGTCTTGGTATTTCTTATCTACTTCAGTTAATTCAATGAAGAGGTTAATCTCAGTAATCTTTTCCTGTAGACTCTTAACTGTAGATCTTCTGTATGGTATTACTCGACTATCGTTGGTTAGCTGTCTTATCAATGTTCGTCCTTTGACATACTGATTCTTATCCGAATGTTCTTTGTTATATACAAAGTATGAAGTTGTCTCACGTATAAAGATTTTATATTTTGTTTGATTCTCTTCTTCCAGAATATCTAATTGATAATTGGGAATCATGACCACCCGTCTAACGGGTGGTTTATTTGTCTCGCACCTAACGGAGCGAGACGGACTAATAGTCACATAATTTTCTACCATCCCACTTGCCATAATGACAAGTGGAATGGTTGCCATTGATACATTCATCAAGATAAAGGCATCCTTCTTATTCAAAAAAGTAGAAAGAAAGGTTACTGCTATCAAACTTCCAAATCCAGCAATTGAGTAAACAATCCCAACAAGACTATTTGATAATTTCAATTACGTCCATTTTTTTCTCTCATTAATTGGACATAGCCCTTTGTTTCTATTTTTGAATTTAAAAACGAGAACTCTCCGCACATTTTCTCATAAAAATTATTATAATCTTCTTTTGAAAAATCTCCTAGAATCTCTATTTCAAGATAAAATCCAAGACCATCAATCTTATCTAGATTAATCGTTTTATTTTCTAATGCGTCATGATAAGTCTTTCTATATTTACTTATTGTGAAAATATTTGAAAAACCATCTTGCAAGATATTTCTTACAAATTCTAATTTTTCAGATTCTAACTCTATTTCACTTTCACTCCACATTCCTTGTTTTATCGTATCTTTTCTTGTGAAAATACTTGCTCTATTATCATCTTCTTGACGAATTCTGTAGATAAAGCTACCTACCTCATCATTTTCAAATTCTCTTCCTTTTATTTTAAAATATTCATCAACTTGCTTATTTTCACTCTTAAATTTATAAGATTTTTCTAAATATGAAATAGCATTATTATAATCTCTCTCATCGTTGAGTTCAAATCTAACTTCTAATTCATTCATTAAGTTTACCTCTCAATTCTTCAAAGGCTGAAGTCTTTTTACATTAACTCAATCTATAGTAAGTTTCTGTAGATGTTTTATGGACAAAAAGCCTAATATTTTCTTGCACTCATTTTAGCACTTCAATATAATGCTGTCAAGGATTTTGATAACATTTTTTTATTTATTTTCATTAAATATATATTTGTATCTTTTTGGATTAAAAAAGCGATGCTTAATTGAACATCGTCTTTACTATTCTGTTATATCTGCAATATAATGCTCGATTTTAAGAGCCATTGACATATTTCCCTCAAGCTTATAAAGGAAATAAGCCGTTTCAAAGTACTCTTTTACTGCAACTTTAGAAGAAAAATTCTTACTGACATTTCCCATCAATAAATACAAATCAGCCAAAAGATACGTTGTTCTATACGTCTTACATTGCTTTATCGTATCTGTGATTTTAGTAATAGCTTCTTCAGTATTATTCTGCAACCATAGGTAGCGACAAACATTATAATTAAATTTAATAGAAAGGTTTAATTCTTCGATTGTGTTTAACTTGAGTTGATTTACTTGACACTCTAACTTTTCTCTAATTTCATTAAAACTCTCTAAATCTTCAATATCATAATAAAAATTAAATAGAGTATTTGAAACTTGAAGGTAGAACAGGTCAGTTACATTTAACTGAGACAGTACCTTCTCCAATCTTGCCACAGCCTCCTCTTTTTGCCCATAGAAATAAAAATCTATAAGAGATTTTATCCACTCCATATAAAATTTATTTACTAGAGACAAGCGATGTACCTTTACACTCTCTAATTCAAATATATATTTCAAAGACTCATAATTTCGATTTGTGATAAATGTCTGGGCTAACTTCTTAAACTCTGATAGCTCATCAATCTCCTCTCCAATATGCTCATTAAAAAAATAATCTATACTAACTTTTAACTTCTTAGACAGAGCATATAAAAATTCTGCTCCTGGAGTAAATTCTCCATTCTCTAATCGACTAATCTGTCCCTGTTTACATATCCCCTCAGCCAATTCTCGCTGAGACATTTTTAATTCTTTTCGTCTATTTTTTAATCTTGTTGCTAATAGTGTGCCCACGTTTGCATTTTCCTTTTCTATTCGATTTCAATTTCAATTGTAACATGATTAAATTTTAAATACAAATTAATAAACCAAAAGATACAAATTATATATAAACAATGACTAGATAGGTTATTTTTGAAAACCTATCCCTTCTTCTTTTGAAATTTTCTTACTCAAACGATTGATAAACTTATTCACTTTAAATGGATTAGATATTAGACTATAATGTTTAAATTTTGTTATTAATATATTTAACAGACCAGAAATAATCTTTTACAACATAGCAAATTCAGGGGAATAATAACGATTTTCCCCATTTTTTAGGCTCTCTATTTCATAACAATCAATTCATTTTGTCACATACCTTAGCCCGAAAAATCCACACCAAATCTTTTTGAAAGCTGTTTAAAGCTTTGTACTTACTTTCTGAGTTCATAGATCTGAGACTTAACCTCATTTGTCCAATTCCATAATAAAAATAAGGACATTCTAACAAAGGAAGTCCTTATTTTTTAACTAATAGATGTCAAAGTTACTTTGCTGATCCACTTTATCTGTACTCATTGATCAAAATATAACTTTTGCTCAAAATTTGGTCAAAAAAGACAAAAAATACTAAATTATTTTTAAAAATGCCCCCTGCAGGAATCGAACCTGCAACTACTCCTTAGGAGGGAGTTGTTATATCCATTGAACTAAGGGAGCTAGATAAAAACTCTGCTGAATGAGCAGAGTTTTTTAGTCGAATTAACGACGGATTTCTTTGATACGAGCTGCTTTACCTTGAAGAGCACGCAAGTAGTACAATTTCGCACGACGTACTTTACCGTAACGTACAACTTCGATTTTTTCAACACGTGGAGTGTGGATTGGGAAGATACGCTCAACACCTACACCGTTAGAGATTTTACGAACTGTGTAGTTTTCTGAGATGCCAGCACCTTTACGCGCGATAACAACACCTTCAAAAATCTGGATACGTTCACGGTTACCTTCGACAACTTTCGCGTGTACACGAACAGTGTCACCAGGACGGAATGATGGGATATCTGTACGAAGTTGACCTTCAGTCAAGCTTTGGATTAATGGATTCATTTTATTCTCCTATCTTTGTCAATCTTGAGGAATCTTCCTCAGCGGATAAACTGTATTTTTGTGCGTCCATTACACACAAGATACAGTTTACCAAATTTCCACAAAAAAGTAAAGAAATTTATAGCAGAATTCCTAAAAAAATCGCAACCAAACCACCTAGGTAGGTCAAAGTCAGGTAAACGTAAAAAACCTTCTTATCGCTTAACAGTCTTTGGAGTTCGTCATTCAAGGTCGAAAAAGTCGTTAAACCTCCACAAAAACCCGTCGCTAAAATAGCATAAACTTCCTTAGACTCCACATGATTGTAGAATAATCCAATCAAAAAACAACCCAAAAGATTAGCTATTAACGTTCCAAGTGGCAATTTAGAAGATTGATTATAGCGGGAAAATAAATAGCGCACTAAAGCTCCGAAACCACAAGCAATTGCAAGATAGACCATTACCATTTCTTCCTCCCTAGACAATAGGCCAAGAGCAGGCCACCACCAATGCTCAAAAGCAAATACAGGATCAAACTAAGATAACGCCCTGTATCAAGCAGTTTCACAGCATCAAGCATGAGACTAGAAAAGGTTGTTAGACCTCCGCAAAAACCTGTACCTAGTGCTAAAACCAAGCCCTTACTAGTCCCCTTATAGACTAGATAACCCTTGACAAGATACACCAAGCAGAAAATGCCTAGATAGTTAACAAGAAGGGTGCCCCAAGGAAAGTCTGGACTGACTGGCAACCAAGTGGAAACTAGGTAGCGGACAAGTCCGCCCAACATAGTAGCTAGAAAAATTCCTAGCGGATAAAATTGTTCTTTTTTCATTTGATATTTTGATCCTGATAATCACGCGAACGTTTGAGTATGTCCGAAAAAGTCGCGACAATAGTCTCCTGATAGCGCTTGTCCTCTACACGACTTCTAACCTTTTCAAAAATAACTTCTTCTCTCTTGGTATCTAAAATCGGTTTCCCTGATGCTTTCTTATAAGCAACAACCCCTTCAACCAATTGCATTCTTTCTTCTAACAGTTTGACAATTTGGTCGTCTATTTGATCAATTTCTTGACGAATACTATCTAAATCCATACAGTCTCCTCCTTTATTTGAATTATTGTATCAAAAAGCCACCAAATAGGCTAGTAAAATCCCAAGTCACGATAAGAAAAATGCACTGATTGATTACATCAGCGCAGTTTTATGCTTATCCTACTTTAGCAGCCAATTCTTCTGCGAATTGTTCCAAGCGTTCAATGTCTTCTTCCTCAGCAGAGAGATCAACTTTGACACACTCTGAACCTTTTTCTGCCCCTGTCGCTACAAAAACGCGGTCAAAGTCATCAACAGCCTTACAGAATTCATCGTAGAAGGTATCTCCTGAGCCGACCACTCCGTAGATTTTGCCATTCAAGTTGAGATCTGCTAGGTCTTCGTAGAAGTCCATCATCTCATCTGGCAATTCACCATCACCATAAGTATAGGTCGCAACGATAGCGATGTCTGCTTCCAAAAAGTCTGAAGCGTCAACAGTTGTACATTCATCAACATCGACATCCAAGCCCAAGTCACGTAATTTGTCTGCTACAATATCTGCAATTTCTTCGGTATTACCGGTCATACTGGCAAATACAATTTTTGCTAATGCCATATCGTCCTCCTCAATTTATCTTTCTCCATTATATCACATCTTTTTCATTTTAAAAATAAAAATTCTTGTGCTACAATGAAATGAGAAAGAATTGAGGTTATTTATGGAAATTTGCCATCAAATTTTAGAAAAAATCAAAGAATACGACACGATTATCATTCATCGTCATATGAAACCAGACCCTGATGCCTTGGGAAGTCAGGTGGGATTGAAAGCTCTTCTCAAACATCATTTCCCAGAAAAAACTATCAAAGCAGTTGGTTTTGATGAACCAACTCTTACTTGGATGGCTGAAATGGATCTTGTTGAAGATAGTGTCTACCAAGGGGCACTTGTCATCGTCTGTGATACGGCCAATACTGCTCGTATCGATGATAAGCGCTATCGTCAAGGTGATTTTCTCATTAAGATTGACCACCATCCAAATGATGATGTATACGGTGACCTGTCTTGGGTCGATACTAGTTCAAGTAGCGCTAGTGAGATGATTACCCTATTTGCCCAAACAACCCAACTGGCCTTATCAGATCGTGCTGCTGAGTTGCTCTTTGCAGGAATTGTTGGTGATACAGGTCGCTTCCTTTATCCTTCTACGACTGCACGGACTCTTCGCCTTGCTGCTTATTTGAGAGAACATAACTTTGACTTTGCGGCTCTCACCCGCAAAATGGACACTATGAGCTACAAAATTGCAAAACTTCAAGGCTACATCTACGACCATCTGGAAGTGGATGAAAATGGTGCTGCTCGCGTTACCCTGAGTCAGAAAATCTTAAAACAATTCAATGTTACCGATGCTGAAACTGCAGCCATTGTCGGTGCACCTGGACGTATTGACAGTGTGAGTCTCTGGGGGATTTTTGTGGAGCAGGCTGATGGCCACTACCGAGTTCGCTTACGCAGTAAAATCCATCCTATCAATGAAATCGCCAAGGAACATGATGGTGGAGGCCATCCTTTAGCAAGTGGTGCTAATTCCTATAGCCTAGAAGAAAACGAAATCATCTACCAAAAGTTAAAAAACTTGCTTAAAAACTGATAAAATACTTGCCAAACTTTTCAGAATCTGATAGACTAGTAAGGTAACAATCTATGGCTCGCAAAGAGACCATGGCAGAAAGGAAATATTGCAAAATGAAAAAAGATATCCATCCAGAATATCGCCCAGTTGTCTTCATGGACACAACTACTGGTTACCAATTCCTTAGCGGTTCAACAAAACGCTCTAACGAAACAGTTGAGTTCGAAGGCGAAACTTACCCATTGATCCGTGTGGAAATTTCATCAGACTCACACCCATTCTACACTGGACGTCAAAAGTTCACTCAAGCAGATGGACGCGTGGATCGTTTCAACAAAAAATACGGTCTCAAATAATGATAAAAAAGAACAGTTTCAACTGTTCTTTTTTTCTTCTTTTTATGAATCAATCACTACTATTATTTCTTTATCAATCTTCAAGCTGATTCCGAGACCTGATTTAAATAGATTTAAAAAATGTCGAAAAGAAGCTTGATATTGAGAATGTTCAAGATGAATGAAACTGCGTAGCCTAGGATTGTGTTCCACTTGGCATTGGTAAATTCTCCCATCACTGACTTCTTAGAAGTCAGATAAATTAAGGGAAAAATTGAGAATAGAAGAGAGAACTTTTTGTAAGAAGACATCGGAATATTCACTTTCTAATCTTGTCTTTGCCTATTTTATTAATGGATTTTGAAAGAAATGTTGAAAATAGTTTCCTATTTCCAATTTAGTCTTATTTCATCACATTTTGGAATGATTCTTAAGGAAAGTATGATAGTTGAAATAAGCAACACCAGTATTGCAAAAGCCAGCGTCAGAAAACGCTGGCTTTAAAACTGTGAAAATTTTTCTCAACTAGATTGCTTCTGTAACAAAACTACGGCTTTCCAATACTTTGAGCATGGCGTTAGCTGTATCTATGGCTGTGAAGAGGGGCACCCCGTGTTCAATAGCTGAACGGCGAATCTGCTCACCATCTTCGTCTGCAGTTCGTTTTGTTCCAACTGTGTTAATGATAGCTTGAATTCTTCCTTTACGAACAAAACTTGGGATATCTTTATTGTCATCACCAATCTTACCAACAGGTTGGGCTTGCAATCCATGACTGGCAAAGAAGGCTGCTGTCCCTTCTGTCGCGAGGATTCCATAGCCAATATTTTGGAAACGACGAGCCAAGTCCAAAGCTTCTTCTTTGGCATCATCAGCGATAGTAAATACAACGTTACCAAAAGTTGGCAAGTGTAAGTAAGAAGCTTCAAAAGCTTTATAGAGAGCTTTTTCCAAAGTAGTATCAGAACCCATAACTTCACCTGTTGACTTCATTTCAGGACCAAGTAAGCTGTCTACCTTAGCTAGTTTGGTAAAGGAGAAGACAGGTGCCTTGATATGAACGCGGGTGCTTTCAGGGTAAAGTCCATCTTGGTAGCCAAGTTCTTCAAGTTTTTGACCAAGAATGAGCTTTGTCGCTACTTGAGCCATAGGGATATTGGTCACTTTAGAAAGGAATGGAACCGTACGGCTAGCACGTGGATTGACCTCAATAACGTAGACTTTTTCATCCTTGATAACAAACTGGATGTTCATCATACCAAGACAGTTAAGACCAATTGATAGGCGTTTTGTGTAGTCTGCAATGGTTTCCTGAACCTTTTGCGACAAGGTTTGTGGAGGATATACGGCCATTGAGTCACCTGAGTGGACACCAGCACGTTCGATATGCTCCATAATACCAGGAATGAGTACATTTTTACCATCTGAAATGGCATCAACTTCGCACTCTTGCCCAACGATGTATGAGTCGACAAGAACTGGGTGGTCTGGACTAGCCTTAACAGCGGTACGCATGTAAGAACGAAGGTCTTCTTCGTTTTCAACGATTTCCATGGCACGTCCACCAAGTACATAAGATGGGCGGACAAGAACTGGGAAGCCAATCTTGCGAGCTGCAAGAACTGCTTCTTCTTCATTGGTAGCCGTTTGTCCTGGTGGCTGTGGAATATCCAAATCTTTAAGAGCTTGCTCGAAGAGGTCACGGTCTTCAGCTCGGTCTAGGTCAGCAACCTGTGTCCCAAGGATGGTCACACCTGCTTTTGCCAATGGCTCCGCAAGGTTGATGGCTGTTTGACCACCGAACTGAACGATAACCCCTTTTGGTTGTTCCAAGTCGATGACATTCATAACATCTTCGAATGTCAATGGTTCAAAGTAGAGCTTATCAGATACAGAAAAGTCTGTAGAAACGGTCTCTGGATTTGAGTTCATGATAATGGCTTCATAACCAGCAGCCTGGATAGCCTTAACCGAGTGAACAGTTGCGTAGTCAAACTCAACCCCTTGACCAATACGGATTGGACCAGAACCTAGAACAAGTACAGATTCTTTATCAGACTTGATTGATTCATTTTCCCAACCATAGGTTGAATAGAAGTATGGTGTTTCAGAGTCAAATTCTGCCGCACAAGTATCTACCATCTTATAAACTGGAACAATCTTGTTTTCCAAACGAAGCTGGCGAACTTGGTCAGCTGTAGTATTCCAGAGTTCTGCAATCTTACGGTCTGAAAATCCATTAAGTTTGGCAGTTTTCAAAACGTCTAGTTCTTGTGGATGAGCACCTAACTCCTGTTCAATTTCAAAGATATGCAAGAGTTTATCCAGATAGAAGATATCAATCTTAGTTAATTCAGCAATTTCTTCTGGTGTGTAACCACGGCGAATAGCTTCTGACACATAGAAGAGACGATCATCTTGGGCTTTGACTACTTTTTCAATCAAGGCATCATCAGAAACTGCTGCAAGTTCAGGCATTTCATTGTGATGCACCCCAATTTCAAGGGAGCGGCAAGCCTTAAGAAGAGATTCTTCGATGTTTCGACCGATGGCCATAACTTCTCCAGTGGCCTTCATCTGTGTCCCAAGACGGCGCTCACCTTTTTCAAACTTGTCAAATGGGAAACGAGGAATCTTGGCAACCACATAGTCAAGGGCTGGTTCAAACATGGCATAGGTTGAACCTGTAACTGGGTTGATCACCTCATCCAAGGTCAAGCCAACTGCAATCTTTGCAGCCAACTTAGCAATTGGGTAACCTGTAGCCTTAGAAGCAAGGGCTGAAGAACGCGACACACGGGGATTTACTTCGATAACATAGTACTTAAAACTGTGTGGGTCAAGCGCCAGCTGAACATTACATCCACCTTCAATTTTGAGGGCACGAATGATGCTCAAGCTTGCGTCACGAAGCATTTGGTTTTCATAGTCTGACATGGTTTGCGCAGGGGCAAATACGATGGAATCCCCTGTGTGAATCCCAACTGGGTCAAAGTTTTCCATGTTACAAACAACCAAAGCATTGTCAGCTGAGTCACGCATCACTTCGTATTCGATTTCCTTGAAACCTGCAATTGAACGCTCAATCAAACATTGGGTAACAGGTGACAATTTCAAACCATTTTCAGCGATTTCACGCAATTCTTCCTCGTTGGCACACATACCACCACCAGTACCACCAAGTGTAAAGGCTGGACGAACGATAACTGGGTAGCCAATTGTTGCTGCAAAGGCAACAGCTTCTTCGACTGTGTTGACAATTTCAGATTCTGGAATGGGTTGGTTGAGTTCTTCCATCAATTGTTTAAAGAGGTCACGGTCCTCCGCTTGGTCGATGGCAGATAGTTTAGTACCCAGAAGCTCAACACCAAGCTCATCAAGGATACCATTTTTAGATAATTCCATGGCCATGTTGAGACCTGTCTGACCACCGAGTGTTGGTAGCAAGGCATCTGGACGTTCCTTGCGAAGAATTCGTGTCACAAACTCAAGTGTAATCGGTTCAATATAAACCTTATCAGCAATTTCCTTGTCCGTCATGATAGTTGCAGGATTTGAGTTAACCAAAACAACCTCATAACCTTCCTCTTTCAAAGACAAGCAAGCCTGGGTCCCAGCGTAGTCAAACTCAGCAGCTTGACCAATAATAATCGGACCAGAACCAATCACCATAATTTTTTGAATATCAGTACGTTTAGACATAGTTTATGATACAAAGCCCGTAAAGAACACAGTGAAAATAGGAAACTCGGTGCAGACGCCTTTAGCGTCAAGACGATGTTTATCTTTTTCACACAGTTCTTAGGGCGTGTTCACTTCCGCGAACAATGTATCTTCTCCTTTCTATTCGGCAACTCTCGGGTTGCCATTAAATAAATTCTCCGACGAGCTTTTACTCGTTCTTAGTTTGATTGTTTAAAAGCTTCCATCATCTCGATAAACTCGTCAAATAGGTAGCTAGCATCGTGAGGACCAGGAGCTGCATCTGGGTGGTATTGAACAGAGAAAGCAGGTTGGTATCTGTGACGCACACCTTCAACTGACTTGTCATTGATTTCTTCATGGGTGATAATCAAGTGCTCTGGCAAATCCTCACGGCTAACTGCATAACCATGGTTCTGACTGGTGAAGTCTACTCGTCCTGTAGCAATTTCACGTACCGCATGGTTGAATCCACGGTGTCCAAATTTCATCTTATAGGTCTTAGCACCATTTGCCATTGCAAAGAGTTGATGCCCCATACAAATACCAAAGATTGGAATCTTTCCTTGCACGCCTCGAATCATATCGAGTGCCTGTGGAACATCTTCTGGGTTACCTGGACCATTTGACAACATAACTCCGTCAGGATTGAGATGGAGAATTTCTTCCGCAGTTGTTGAATACGGAACAACCGTCACGTTACAGTTGCGTTTAGAAAGTTCACGTAGAATTGAGTGCTTGAGACCAAAATCCACTAGCACTACACTCAAACCAACTCCTGGAGCTGGATAAGAAGTTTTAGTAGAAACCTGCTTAATATTATCTGTCGGCAAAACTGTTGCTTGGAGCTGGTCCGTCACATGGTCCATACTGTCCCCAACATGAGTCAAAGTTGCACGCATCGTACCATGCTTACGGATAATCTTGGTAAGTGCACGCGTATCAATCCCTGAAATACCCGGAATTTTCTTGGCTTTCAAAAATTCATCTAGCGTCATTTGGTTGCGCCAGTTGCTTGCTCTACGCGCCTCTTCGAAAACAACGACTCCCTTACAAGTTGGAATAATGGATTCGTAATCATCACGGTTAATTCCATAATTTCCCACCAAAGGATAAGTAAAGGTCAAGATTTGTCCATTATAAGACTGGTCTGTAATGGATTCTTGGTAGCCGGTCATCCCTGTGTTAAAGACGATTTCGCCTGTTACATCAATATCTGCTCCGAAGGCCTTACCTTCAAAAACTGTGCCATCTTCTAATACTAGAAGTCTTTTTGTCATATTTTCACCTCTCGTGGACGCTCACTGGCGTCTTTTAACGTCTTGTGTTTTAGTTGGCGTTTCTACTCGCCAATACGGATTCTAAAATTGCCATTCGAACAAAGACACCGTTGGTCATTTGTTGGACAATGCGTGATTTTGGTGCTTCAACCAAGTGATCTGCGATTTCTACATCACGGTTGACTGGAGCTGGGTGCATAAGGATTGCTGTTTCTTTCAAACGGTCATAACGTTCTTGAGTCAAGCCATGTTGGGCATGGTAGTCTTCTTTTGAAAAGACAGCTCCACTATCATGGCGTTCATGTTGCACACGGAGAAACATCATGACATCCACCTGATCAATGATTTCATCAATAGTTACAAACTGTCCATAGTCTGCAAACTCTTGACTTCTCCATTCCTCAGGTCCAGCAAAGTAAAGTTCAGCTCCCAAGCGTTTCAAAATCTGCATATTGGATTTAGCAACGCGTGAGTGGTCCAAGTCACCTGCAATAGCAACCTTAAGACCCTCAAAGTGACCAAATTCCTCATAAATAGTCATCAAATCAAGCAAGCTCTGGCTAGGGTGTTGGCCCGAACCATCTCCACCATTGATGATGGAAGTCGTAATCGTGGGACTAGCAATCAACTCTCTGTAGTAGTCAACCTCTGGGTGGCGAATCACACAGACATCCACTCCTAGTGCAGATAGGGTCAGGATAGTATCATAAAGTGTTTCACCCTTATTGACCGAACTAGTCTTCACATCAAAGTCAAGTCGTTCCAATCCCAGTTTAATTTCTGCCACTTCAAAGGACTTATGCGTCCGTGTAGAATCCTCAAAGAAAAGATTGGAAACAATCGGATGGTCCTCGTAGGGAAGCTGAGCTCCATTTTTAAACTCAATTCCTCGCTTGATCAATTTCATGACTTGATCGACAGTGAGGTCTTCCATGGACACCACATGGTTCAATGCTTGTTGATTTTCTGACATGGCTACTCCTTTAGCTTTCTAAGCTTCTTCAGTAATCAGAACTCTGTCTTGGCCATCAAGTTCTGCCATCTCTACGATGATTTCTTCAGAACGACTAGTTGGTATGTTTTTTCCAACGTAATCTGGACGGATTGGCAATTCTCTATGTCCACGATCGACTAAAACTGCTAAACTCACGCGCGCAGGACGACCATGACCTACAATATTATCAATAGCAGCACGGATAGTGCGGCCTGTATAGAGCACATCGTCCACCAAAATAACTTCACGGTCTGTCACATCAACAGAAACCAAAGAAGTATCTTCTCCACTTTTAACATCATCACGGAAAGGTTTGGTATCCAATTCCACAACAGGAACTGAAAGATTTTCTAGCTGCTCCAAACGTTCTTGGATACGGTGGGCGATAAAGACGCCACGAGTTTTAATACCAGCCAAGACGATTTTATTCAAATCTTTGTTGCGTTCGATAATCTCATATGTAATACGCGTAATCGCTCGTTTGACGGTCAATTCGTCTACAACTTCTTTTGTCTTCATGACAAACCTCCAAAAAGAAAAGTCTCCTTAAACAAGGAGACTTGAAATGTATAGCCAAGCGAGCCCTACTGCAAACAGTATAGACTTCACCCTACTACTTAATCGTTCTCCTTGCCTGCCTCACGGGACAGGTTTAAAGGAATATTTAGTTATCAAATACTATAGCACAAAGCGAGCCTAAAATCAAGCAAAAACTTTTGGTACACCATCTTATAAATTGCTAAAATCATATAATTGTAGGTACTGGTCACACTCTGGATTTTTAGGATGACAAATGGCTCTTCCAAAATAAATCATGGCCTGATGAGCTGCTAACCACTGCTCCGGTGGCAAGATATCCATAACTCGTTTTTCCACCTCAAGCGGTGTCGCTGATTTTTTGACAATATCGTGGTGTTTGCAAATACGCTCCACATGAGTGTCTACTGCAAAGGCTGGAATTCCAAAGCCCACACTCATGACAACATTGGCAGTCTTGCGACCAACACCTGCTAAACTCTCCAATTCCTCACGTGTTTGAGGAACTTGACCATCAAAGTCGTCTAGTAACTGTTGAGCACATTTTTTTAGGAATTTAGCCTTATTCCGATACAGTCCTAGACGAGAAATGTGTGAAGCAATCTCACCCTCTGTCGCAACAGACATGGCTTGTGGCGTTGGAAAGGCAGCAAAGAGACCTGGTGTGGCCTTATTTACCGCTGCATCCGTTGTCTGAGCTGACAACATGACCGCAACCAAGAGTTCAAAATGATTGGTAAAATCAAGACTGGGCTTGGCATCTGGAAAAAGAGCAATGATTTCTTCTAGCACCTTTCGTGCACGTTTTTTTGACAAGACCATTATTCGTCCCCGTCAAATAGTCCTTGTAAGCCAGCAAAAGGACTGTTTTCTTCTTTCTTAACTGCTTGTTGAGCTTGGTATTCTTCCTCTGTCATGATTTGCCAGTCATTTCCTGAAACAAATCCTTGACCCGCCTCTTCTTCAGCCGTCAAAACCTTGATAGGAATGTTGAGAAGGATATTATCTGATACGCTCTCAGAAAGGTCCAGTTCTCCATTTTCGATAGGCAGGACCAAATCATCGTCTAAAACTTCTTGATCTAGCTGGTTAGTTGCGTCTTCCATGAAAACTTCCGTTACTGGATAAGATTCAACTAACTCAACTGGTTCCATACTGCGACTTGAAGCAAGAACAATGGTATAAGATAGTTGATAATCTAAGAAATACATACGGTCTTCGTACTGTACTTTCCCAACTGCAAGGATATCTTTTACATCTAAAATTTCTTGATTGCGTGCACGCAGGTCTGCGGCTAGATCTAACGTTTGTTCAAAATGCAAGCCTTCAGACTGCTTACGAATTTCTTGAATATTTAATTTCATACTTCCTCCATAAAGATTTACTCTCTTGATTATACCATGAAAAGGCGACAAATCAGCACAGCAAACTTTATAATTAAAATTCAGTTTTTAACATATTTACTATGACATTTTGTGTTTTTAGTGCTATACTATAGGCAATAATACATCAGAGCAAGGAGGATGCTCATATGGAAGACAAAGAACTCATTACTAATGCAACCCAACTCCTATCCGAGTTAAATAAAAATTTCCAAAGCTGCAAACAGGGTAGGGCAGATGATCTTCGACTACAAGAGCTGCTAAATACTACTCTGCAAGAGCTCAAAAAAGCGGAAAAGTTGAACAACAGTATCTTAATAGACCTTGAGAAATTTTACCAACGTACCAGTCTTCTGATTGGTCTTGGTAGTCTAAAACTGAATGATCAAGCACGCATCGCTTGGCGAAACTATGACAAGTTCCATTACGAGCATGTCAAACACGTACTAACTCTTTATGGACCTGTTTTCGGATTTTAGAGATTAGAATTGTCAGTTTTCTGTTGACAAAATATCCTGAAAGGTATAGGATAGAGGTACTAATACTCGGAGGTAAGGGAGACATGAACAACTAAGTCTATCAAATAAAGAACTTTATTTAGTAGATCTTGTTTTTGTCTCTTTTTGTGTGCTCTTTTATGCTCTTCTTCTGGCATTTTATACTCAATGAAAATCAAAGAGCAAACTAGGAAGCTAGCCACAGGTTGCTCAAAGCACTGCTTTGAGGTTGTAGATAAGACTGACGAAGTCAGTTACATATATCTACGGTAAGGCGACGCTGACGTGGTTTGAAGAGATTTTCGAAGAGTATTAATAGAGTTTTTTGACATAAACTTTGGCTCTACTAGATAAAGTAGAGCTTTTTGTTATGCACTATCGACATTCTAGAAAGGGCAACAATATGATAAAAATCAATCATCTAGCCATCACGCAAAATAAAGATCTACGAGATCTTGTATCTGACCTAACCATGACTATCCAAGACGGGGAAAAGGTAGCCATTATTGGCGAAGAAGGAAATGGTAAATCCACCTTGCTTAAAACTTTAATGGGGAAAGCTTTACCTGATTTCACTATCATGGGAGACATCCAGTCTGACATTCAGTCACTGGCTTACATTCCTCAAAAAGTCCCCGAGGACCTGAAAAAACAATCTCTACACGACTACTTCTTTTTAGATTCTATTGATTTAGACTACAGTATCCTTTATCGCTTAGCTGAAGAGTTGCATTTTGATAGTGATCGTTTCGCAAGCGACCAAGAGATCGGGAGCCTCTCCGGTGGCGAAGCTTTGAAAATTCAGCTCATCCATGAGTTAGCCAAACCCTTTGAGATTTTATTTTTAGATGAACCTTCAAATGACCTAGACCTTGAGACGGTTGATTGGCTAAAAGGTCAGATTCGAAAGATTCGGCAAACCGTTATTTTCATTTCCCATGATGAGGACTTTCTTTCTGAAACGGCAGATACTATTGTCCACTTGCGACTGGTCAAGCACCGTAAAGAAGCAGAAACGCTAGTAGAGCATTTAGACTATGATCGCTATAGTGAGCAGAGAAAGGCTAATTTTATCAAACAAAGCCAGCAAGCATCTAACGACCAAAGAGCCTACGATAAAACCATGGAAAAACATCGGCGAGTCAAGCAAAATGTAGAAACTGCGCTTCGAGCTACTAAAGACAGTACTGCCGGTCGCCTATTGGCTAAAAAGATGAAAACTGTCCTCTCACAAGAAAAACGCTACGAAAAAGCAGCTCAGTCCATGACACAAAAGCCACTTGAAGAAGAACAAATCCAACTTTTCTTCTCGGACATCCAACCATTACCGACTTCTAAAGTCTTAATCCAGCTGGAAAAGGAAAGTTTGTCCATTAGAGAGCGTGTTTTAGCGCAAGAACTACAACTAACTGTCCGTGGCCAAGAAAAAATCGGTATCATTGGGCCAAATGGTATTGGAAAATCGACTCTGCTAGCCAAATTACAGCAACTTCTGAATGATAAAAGAGAGATTTCCCTTGGTTTTATGCCACAAGATTACCACAAAAAACTGCAATTGGATTTATCACCAATAGCCTACCTCAGCAAAACTGGAGAAAAAGAGGAACTACAGAAAATCCA